>JAZRRQ010000099.1:0-10672 GCA_045650885.1 Vescimonas sp.
GCGAAGAATCCGATCTTTCTCCCCACCGGATCTTCGATCCTGCGGGGACCCCGCATTTCACTCAAACGGTCATGCAAAGCCCGCCCGTTTCAAGATTTTGGCTTCACCAAAATACTTGGCGCCGCTTATCGCGGCGGTAACAAAGGCAAGTTCGCCCGTTACCGGATAGCGTTCATCACCAGTGTCAGTACGCCCACCGTCCAACAGTAGTAGGCGAAGAATCCGAACTTGCCTTTGTCTGCAATCATCTTCAAAAGACGGATGCACAGGTAACCCACCACAGCAGCGGTTACCACGCCCACCAGATACATGGGCAGCTCTGCCCAGTTGACCCCGGCCTCCAGCGCATCGGCGATGCTGAGGATATTGGCGCCGAGAATGGCAGGAATGGACATCAAAAAGGCAAAGCGCACCGCAAACTTCCGCTCAAAGCCGCTGAAAACTCCGGCGGTGATGGTCATACCGGAGCGGGAGATGCCGGGCACGGTGGCAATCGCCTGCGCAATACCCACCACCAGCGCATCCATCCACGTGGCATGGCGCTCCGTCTTCTTGCCCTTGCGCATCAGATCACTGGTAAAGAGCAGAAAACCGGTAACGATCAGTGCCGCACCGATAAAGGTCATGTTGTCGCCCAGCCCCTGCACTGCGTGACGGATCGGCAGCACCGCAAACAGAGGCAGTGTGGCGATCACGATCAGCACAATCAGACGCCGCGCCGGCGGCACAGGCGTCGGCGTGGTGCGGCGCATCAGATCACCGGCACCGCGGAAAAACTCGCCGATCATATCCACGATATCCTGCCAGTAAGCCACAAACACCGCCAGCAGCGTACCCAGATGCAGCAGCACATCGTAAAACTCCGGCACTTCCGTCTGCAGGTTCAAAAGGTTCTGGGCAATGGCCAGATGTCCCGAACTGGAGATGGGCAAAAACTCCGCCACACCCTGTACAAGACCCAACACAATGGCGCTCAAATATGTCATGACAATCTCACTCCTGTCGAATTTGATTACAAGCAGTAGAATCCGCGCAAAATATTCCGTTTCGTACCGCACTTTTTCTCTCTATGAATGATAATTATATCATGAAAGAGAAAAAAATACTACCCTTTCTTTCAAATAACAAGAGAAGGACATCTGCCGCGATGTCCTTCTCTTTCTTATCGTTCCATTTTTTCCAGCGCATCACAAGCAGCGGCCTGCTCGGCGCTTTTCTTGCTGCGGCCCTCGCCACGGCCTACGCTCTGTCCATTCAGCCGGGCCTCCATCACAAACACACGGCAGTGATCCGGTCCCATCTCCTGCAGCAGGTGATAGGTGATGGCCTGACCAGGCGTGCGCTGCACCAGTTCCTGCAGCGCCGTCTTGTAGTCGCGGCGGCGTTCTTCCACCACTTCTTCCCGCTCTTTGTCCAGCAGCACGCGGTGGATAATCCGCCGCGCCTCCTCCAATCCGCCGTCCAGATAGACGGCAGCAAATACGGATTCGGTGGCGTCCGCCAGAATGGACGGACGCTGGCGGCCTCCGCCGCTTTCCTCACCGCGGCCCAGCTTGAGATAGCTGCCCAGATTCAGGCTCTGCGCCACCTCATGCAGGCTCTCCTCGCGCACCAGTGCTGCGCGGATGCGGGTCAGGTCTCCCTCCGGCAGGTCGGGATGCTTGCGGTAGAGATAGTCTGCCGTCACCATACCCAGCACGCTGTCGCCCAGAAACTCCAGCCGCTCATTGCTGCGGATACCGCTGCCGCGATGCTCGTTGGCATAGGAGCTGTGGTACAGCGCCGCCTCCAGCAGTTTGCGGTCGCGGAAGGTATAACCTAAATTTTCTTCCAGAATTTTCATTGTATCCCCTCTCCACAGCGGAAAAAGGAAACCCCGCACACCTACATGAGCGGGGCCTCTTTTTTCAGCTGTTGTCAGTTGAGTTTGCCGCTGAGATAACGGACGCAGTCACCAACCGTCTTCAGGCTGGACAGGTCTTCTTCATCGATCTCGCCGATGTCAAATTCCTCTTCCATAGCCATGACCAGTTCCACCAGGTCAACGGAGTCGGCGCCAAGGTCATCCGTAAAGGAGCTATCCATGCTGATCTCATCGGGTTCCAGTGCAAACTGCTCAGCAATCAGGTCCTGCATTGTTTTGAAGATTTCTTCCATTGTCATATGGTAGTCCTCCTTGTATTTCGGGCTTCATCTTGAAAAATCATACGGCAATTATCTGGCCGTGTCAATAGCTTTTTGGCGAATTATTCCCTATCGATCTTCATCAGATCGATATTCTCTTCAATATCGGCGATAATGCCGCTCTGGGCAAACTGCACAGCCTGACCCACCGCATTTTCGATGGCTTCGGCGTTGGAGGAGCCGTGTGCCTTGATAACGGGCTTGGAGATGCCGATAAAGGCGGTGCCGCCCACCTTGTTGGGATCCATCATGTCCTTGAAATCGTTGAGACCGGGCATCACGGCGAGAGCCGCCAGCTTGGTCAGCAGATTCTTCTTGAAGATGCCCTTGATGGCGCTGCCGGCCATAGAGCCGACGCCTTCCATGGTCTTGAGCATCACGTTGCCGGAAAAGCCGTCGGTAACAATAACGTCGCAACCGCCCTTGATGGCTTCCTTGGCCTCGATGTTGCCGATAAAGTTCAGGTGACCCGCCTCACCGGCCTGGCGCAGCCAGCTGAGGGTCTCACGTTGGAGATCGGTACCCTTACTGTCCTCGGCACCGATGTTCAAAAGGCCCACACGGGGCTTCTCGATGCCCAGCACGCGGCTGGCGTAGAAGCTGCCTAAGTACCCAAACTGCACCAGATATTCCGGCGTACACTCGGCATTTGCGCCGCAGTCGATCAGCACAGCCTTGCCGGTAGTGGTGGGAATGGTGGGTGCCATGGCGGCGCGGCGGATACCGCGCACACGCTTGACCAGCAGCGTGGCGCCGGTGAGCAGCGCGCCGGTGGAGCCGGCAGAGATAAAGGCATCGCCCTTGCCTTCGCGCACCATGTTCAGACCCAGCGCCATGGAGGAGTTCTTCTTTCTGCGAAATACCGTGGCGGGATCATCGCACATCTCCACCACCTCATCGGCGTGGGCGATCTCCACGCCGCGGGGCAGCGTTTTTTCACCGCAGGCTTCCAGCGCCTTCAAAATGGCAGTGGTGTCGCCGGTGAGCACAATGTCCACACCGAAACGCTTTTGGCCCTGCAGGGCACCTTTCACGATTTCCAGAGGGGCGTTGTCGCCGCCCATGGCGTCAATAATGATCTTCATCGAATGACCTCCTCACGCATGCTGTCGATCAGCGCCAGAGAGCGCGCCGACAGTTCTGCATTCTTGTTACGCTTACCCTTGACCTTATAGCCCAGGGGCGGCATAATGCCGAAATTGATATTCATGGGCTGGAACGAGCCCACAGATTCGTTGCTGACGTACAGGCCCAGCGCACCGATGGCCGTCTCCTGGGGGAAATTGATGGGTTCCATACCGCGCAGGCGGCGGGAGAGCTCCACAGCGGCCAGGAAGCCGGAAGCGCAGGACTCCACATAACCTTCCACGCCGGTCATCTGTCCGGCAAAGGAGATGCGGCTGTCTTTACGCAGGCTGTAGTAACGGTCCAGCAGGCGGGGTGAGTCGAGATAGGTGTTGCGGTGCATGACGCCGTAACGCAGATACTGGGCATTGTGCAGCGCCGGGATCATGGAGAACACCCGCTTCTGCTCGCCCCACTTCAGATGGGTCTGGAAACCCACCAGATTGTAAATGGTGCCGTCAGCGTTGTCCTTGCGCAGCTGCACCACCGCGTAGGGATCGCGGCCCGTCTTGGGATCAGGCAGACCCTTGGGCTTCAGCGGGCCGTAGCGCAGCGTATCCTCGCCGCGGCGGGCCATCACTTCCACCGGCATGCAGCCTTCAAACACCTGCTTGTCCTCAAAGCCGTGAACTTCGGCCTCTTCGGCCGCAATGAGGGCCGACCAGAAGGTCTTATATTCTTCCTCATTCATGGGGCAGTTGATATAGTCAGGCGTTCCCTTATCGTAGCGGGAGGCGAAATAGGCGCTGTCCATATCCACGCTCTCAAAGCTGACCAGCGGTGCCGCCGCGTCAAAGAAGTTGAGGGTTGTGGCATCGCCGAAGAGCTGCTGCAGCTTGACCGCCAACGCATCGGAGGTCAGCGGGCCGGAAGCGATGATCACTTCGCCCTCGGGAATCTCAGTGATTTCACCCTCCACCACCGTCACATTGGGATGACGGCGCAGCTCCTCGGTAACCATGCGGGCAAAGCCGTGACGATCCACCGCCAGAGCACCGCCGGCAGGCACACGGGTGGCATCGGCGCAGCGGATGATGAGACTATCCAGACGGCGCAGCTCCTCTTTCAACAGACCTACCGCGTTCTCCAGCTGGTCGGAACGCAGGGAGTTGGAGCAGCACAGCTCGGCAAAATATTCGGTTTCGTGGGCAGGAGTCTTTTTCTCCGGCTTCATCTCGCACAGCGTTACCTGGATGCCCCGCTGCGCCAGCTGCCATGCAGCTTCGCTGCCGGCAAGGCCGGCCCCGATCACAGTTACTTTCATTTGTTCTCCTCGGCCTTAGCCTTCCGGGCGGCGGTTTTTTTCGCCGTGGTCTTCTTTTCGGCCGTCTTCTTGGCCGCTGTCTTCTTGGCTGCGCTCTTTTTTTCTTCAGCCTTCTCCTCCACAGCGGCGGATCCGTCCTCTGCCTTCTTCTTGGGATAGCCGCGCTGATCCTCCGGCAGGAACTTCTCGCAGGCGGGATTGACGCAGAAAGGCTTCTTGAAGCCGCGGCCGGACTTCTTGAACATGGTCTGGCCGCAGGCAGGACAGTCGTCCTTCACCGGCACATCCCAGGTCATAAAGTCGCAGGCAGGGAATTTCTCACAGCCGTAGTAGGTATAGCCGTTGCGGCTGGTCTTTTTGAGGATGCGACCCGCGCACTTGGGGCAGCGGCCCGGCATCTCCACCACCAGAGGCTTGGTGAACTTGCACTCAGGATAGCCGGGGCAAGCCAGGAAGCGGCCAAAGCGACCGGACTTGATGACCATATTCTTGCCGCAGATGTCACATTTCTCCTCGCTGACCTCGTCGGGCACCTTGAGGTAGACGCCCTCCATATCCTGCTCCACCTGCTTGAGGTTGGCATTGAAGGGGCCATAGAAGATGCGCAGCAGTTCTTTCCACTGCTTGTCGCCGGACTCCACCTCGTCCAGATCCTGCTCCATACGGGCGGTGAACTTCACATCCACGATGTCCTGGAAGCGGTCACACATCAGGCCTGTCACCACTTCGCCAAGGGGTGTAATGCGTAAATACTTGCCCTCTTTGAGCACGTATTCACGGTCCAGAATGGTGGACACGGTGGGTGCATAGGTGGAAGGACGGCCAATACCGTTCTCCTCCATGGTGCGGATCAGCGTGGCATCGGTATAGCGGGCGGGCGGCTGGGTGAAATGCTGCTCGCCGCTGAGCTTCTCCAGCTCCACCACCTCACCCTCACCCAGGGCAGGCAGGGCAGGTTCTTTCTCTTCCTTCTCCTCGTCGCGGCTCTCTTCGTACACGGCGGTATATCCGGCAAATTTCAGCTGACTGGCGCTGGCGCGGAAAGCATGCTCGCCTGCCACTACTTCCACGCTGACGCTGTCGTATACCGCGTTGGACATCTGGCTGGCCAGAAAACGGCTCCAGATCAGGCGGTAGAGGCGATACTGCTCCGCCGTCAGGTCACCCTTGACCATCTCGGGGGTCAGATTCACATCGCTGGGGCGAATGGCTTCGTGGGCGTCCTGAGCGCCGGCCTTGGTCTTATAGTTACGGTAGGCATCAGGGCGGTAGGCCTGGCCATAGCGGCTGTCGATCAGCGCGCGGGCGGCAGCCTGTGCCTCTTCAGAAATACGCAGCGAGTCGGTACGCATGTAGGTGATCAGACCCACGGTACCCTCGCCGGTGATATCCACACCTTCATACAGCTGCTGGGCGATGGCCATGGTGCGGCGGGGCGTCATGCTCAGCTTGCGGCTGGCGTCCTGCTGCAGCGTGGAGGTGGTGAAGGGAGGCGAGGGAGAGCGCTGCTTGTCGGCGCGCTTGACGCTCTTGACGGCAAAGGGCAGCGTCAACAGCTCTTCCCGGATGGCTTCCACTTCTTCAGCAGAGGCAGGTTCATACTTCTTGCCGTTCTTGCCGTAATAGTGAGTCTTGAATACGGCGCCGGCATCGGTTTTCAAAAAGGCATCCAGCGTCCAGTATTCCTGGGGCACGAAGGCCTTGATCTCATTCTCCCGATCGGCCACCAGGCGCATGGCCACCGACTGCACACGGCCGGCGGAGAGGCCGCGGCGGATCTTCTTCCACAGCAGCGGAGAGAGCTGATAGCCCACAATACGGTCAAGGATGCGGCGGGCCTGCTGGGCATCCACCAGATTCTGGTCGATATCCCGGGGGGCGCGGATGCTCTCATTGACCACCTTGTTGGTGATCTCGTTGAAGGTCACGCGGCGGGCTTTCTCCTCGCTCAGATCCAGCAGATGCTTCAGATGCCAGCTGATGGCCTCACCTTCGCGGTCAGGGTCGGTTGCCAGATATACGGTGCCGGCCTCTTTTGCCGACTTCTTCAGATCGGCGATGATCTCTTCCTTGCCCTTGATGGGGCGGTAGTTGGGCTCAAAATCGTTTTCCACGTCCACGCCGATCACGCTCTTGGGCAGATCGCGCAGATGACCCATGCAGGCCTTGACCTCGTAGTCCTTGCCCAGATATTTACCAATGGTTTTGGCTTTGGCCGGGGACTCTACGATCACCAGGTCTTTGACAGCCTTTTTTGCCATATACGTTTTCCTCACTTCTATTCCTTGATCTCCACGGTGCGCACGAAGCACCGGGCACTGCACTGTCGGGCATAGCCGTCAATTTCCAGCACAGTCAAAGCAGAGAGCACACGACGGATGGGCAGATCGGCTTCCTCCGCCACCTCATCGGTCAGTTTTCCCTGCTTGGTATCCAGCAGGCGGATGATCCGCAGCTGGTCATCGGTCAAGCCTGCCTGATTTCGCTTGACATCCAACACCGGCAATTCCTCCACCGGTACTGCCGGAGTATCGTTTGCCGGCATTTCGCCGCCTTCCGGCAGCTCCGGCATCCGCTTTTCGTCACTGTGAATGCGGTGGGGGAAGCGAACCTGATAGCCGCCCAGCACATCCCACGCCTCCATCACCAAGCCTGCGCCGTCGCGGATCAGGGCGTTGCAGCCGCGGCTGGTGGGCGAATCAATGGGGCCGGGTACAGCAAACACGTCCCTGCCCTGCTCCATGGCAGCATTGGCTGTGATCAGTGCGCCGCTGCCTTCCGGAGCTTCCGCCACCACAGCGGCAATACTCAAACCGCTGATAATACGGTTTCTCGCCGGGAAATGCCATGCCTCCGGTGCGCTGCCGGGCGGATATTCCGACAGCAGTACGCCGGTGGCTGCAATATCTTCATAGAGTCTGCGGCTGGAGGCGGGATATATCACGTCCACGCCGCAGCCCAGCACGCCGGCCACAAAACCACCGGCGCGCAAGGCGCCTTTCTGGGCCGCCGCATCGATGCCTTCTGCCAGACCCGACACGATCAGCGCGCCCTGCTTGGCCATCTCATAGCCCAGGCTTTCCGCCGCATGCACGCCGTAAGGCGTACACTTGCGTGTACCGATCACAGCGATGGCCGCCTCCTCATCAAAAAGGGGCATGGCACCTTTTCCGTACAGCAGGAGCGGAGCATCGTAGATATTGCGCAAGCGGGCAGGATACGCCGCATCCTGCACAGTCACGATGAAAATATCCTTGCGCGCACACTCGGCCAGGATTTCCTCCGCCCGGCGCAAAGATTTATCCCGCAGCAAACCGGCCTGCTCAGCACTCATCCCCTGCACCGGAAGAATCTGGTTCTCATCGGCGTAGTAGATGTCCTCCGGAGAGGAAAAATGCTCCAGCAGCAGCCATCGGCTGCGATTGGTCAGGCCCGGCAGATTGGTTAGCCACAGCCAGTATTTCAAAGCCGCCATTGCCGCGCCTCCCTTCTTCAGCGATATGCCTCCCACAGCAGCACTGTGGCTGCAATGGCGGCATTTAAAGATTCACACCGCTCCGCCATGGGGATGCGGATGGTTTTGTCACACAGTTCCAGCACCTGCTCGCTCAGCCCACGGCCCTCGCTGCCGATGGCCAGTGCCGCACGGGTATAGTCCACTGCACGGGCATCCAGCGTGTCGTTACGCAGCGCAGCACCGTAGAGCGGAATATTGCTCTTTTCCAATGCCGCTTTCAGTTCCTGCGCCTGCGCTGTCCACACAGCACTGCGGAACACCGCACCCATGGAAGCCCGTACCGTTTTGGGGCTATAGGGATCGGCGCAGCCGGGCAGCAGCACAAGACCGTCACAGTTGAACGCATCTGCCGTACGCCAGATGGTGCCCACGTTGCCCGGATCCTGCACGCCGTCGAGCACCATGTAGCATCGGCCCTCCAGCGCAGGAGGCAGCTCACTCTGGGGCAGACGGCAGGTAAACAGCACGCCTTGCGGTGTTTTCATCGGCGAGACGGAAGCCATCACATCCTCCGGCACTTCCACCACGCGCACACCCTGGGGCAGGACAGGAAGGTCTGTATCGGCGGTAGCCACCACGGTGACGATCTCCGCCTTCCACTGCAGTGCCTCACCCAACAGTTTGGGACTGTCACATACAAATTCACCCTGCTGGCGCCGGTAGGCAGCGGAAGAGGACAATTTGCGCAGATGGGTCATCAATGGGTTTGTTCGGCTGGTGATTCGCTCCATATTGTCCTCCTTCCGGGCATACGATACCTATTCTAATATATTGCTCCTTATGATATATCAGAAAAAATGAAAAGTCAATGCGCCCGTTCACCTTTTATTCGCCCCGCGGTATCCCTCCTCCCCTTTTCTATATCAAACTTCGCTCCATACAGCGCAATCCGTCCTTTCTTCCCTTCCCCACTTGTGATGTGTCCTTTTTTTTGCTACAATGCTGATAATACTACATTCTGCTTGTAAGGAGGCCATCATCATGAGTATGGAAGAAGCCTACAGCCAATACCAAGCTGCGCTCAAACAGGGTCTGAAAGAGCAAAAGGAGTGTCTCAGCCGCGGTGAATCCCCTTACCCGCCCATTCTTGACGAGCTGCTTGCCGGCCGCAATGTGGGCGCCACGCGCCAGATGGATGAGGCTGAAATTCCCGTGGAACTTTTTGTCGGCATGAAAAGCACCGGCCGCACCAGCGCCTTTTCCCGCAGTTTCCTGCCGCTTCTGCCGGAAGGCACAGAATTTCACAGCAAGTGGACTCGCCTGTGCGCCGACCATCTGAGTGATGTGGGCATCCGCGATGCACTGGTCAGCTACGAATATCTGGGCAACTTCTATGTGCAGGAGGGCAACAAGCGCCTGAGTGTGCTGAAATTCAACGGCTCGCCCCGCATCAACACGGTTTTCTATCGTATTCTGCCGGAGATGAGCGATGATCCCCGTATCCTCGCTTATTTTGAATTCCTGGAATTCTATGAACACGCCAAAATGTATGACGTGCAATTCACCCAGCCCGGCGATTATGCCAGACTGACTGCCGCCATGGGTTTTACTCCGGATCAGGATTGGACGGAAGAAGACCGCCGCCGCTTCCGGTCCGGGTTCCATTACTTCAAAAAAATCTATGCCGAGTTGGGCGGCGAAGCACTGCACATGCCGCCGGAGGAAGCGCTGCTGATCTGGCTGCAAGTCCACCCCTATTCCGACCTCTCCGCTCTGCGGGCTCCGGCTTTGAAAAAGAGCTTACAGGAAATGTGGGATAACTTTGTCACCACCGCAGACCCAGACCCTGTAGTGCGCACCGAAGCGCCTCCCACCGAGGGCAAGTCCAGCCTCCTTAACCTGCTGAAGCTCGAACACGTTCACGTGGCCTTCGTCCATCAGCGCACCGTGGAGACCAGTACATGGACCGCCGCCCATGATTTGGGTCGGCAGTATCTGGAAAAGGTTTTGGGCAAGTCTGTTACCGTGCGCAGCTATTTCAACGCCAACACCCCTGAGGAAGCCGAAGCCCTGCTGGACAAGGCGGTAGCTGAACGAGCCGAGGTCATCTTTACAACCACGCCTCAACTCATCGGTCCCAGTTTGAAGGCCTCCATCCGCTACCCTCACGTGCGTTTTCTCAACTGCTCGGTACACATGCCCTATTCCTCGGTACATACCTATTATTGCCGCATTTATGAGGCCAAGTTCATCACCGGTGCCATTGCCGGCGCCATTGCCGACAGCAATCGTATCGGCTATGTGGGATCTTATCCTATTTACGGTGTACCTGCCTCCATCAACGCTTTTGCTCTGGGTGCCCGCATGACCAATCCCCGCGCCATCGTGGAGCTGAAGTGGTCCTGTCTGCCCGGAAACCCGGCGCAGGAGTTCATTGAACGCGGCATCTACGTAATTTCCAACCGGGATACACCGGTCGGCCAGCGCGGCCACATGTCCTACGGCACCTATGAAATGGACAGCACCGGCACGCGCAAACCGCTGGGCAGCCCTGTATGGCTATGGGGCAAGTTCTACGAAAATGTGATCCGCTCCATCCTCTCCGATACCTGGAGTACCACACGGGGTGCTGCGGCTGTCAA
>JAZRRQ010000100.1:0-14374 GCA_045650885.1 Vescimonas sp.
ACTCCCAGCTATCTGGGCGCCGAGCGCGTTGCACAGCTTCTGCAGGCCGTAAAAAAACACTACCGCGTGGCGAAGGACGCTGAGATCACGCTGGAGGCAAACCCCGACAGCCTGTTTGATTGGAAAGAGCTGCGGACTCTGCGCCGCATGGGCCTCAACCGCATTTCTTTGGGCGTCCAGTCCTCGGACGATGATACGCTGCGCGCTCTTGGCCGCATCCATAGTTGGCAGCAGGTGGTGGAGGCGGCGGCTGCGGTGCGCCGCGCCAAGATCCCCGATCTGAGCCTTGACCTCATTTACGGTCTGCCGGATCAGACGATGGAGCAGTGGCAAAAGACTCTGTCCGATGCCATTTCCCTCTCCCCTGACCATATTTCCTGCTACGGACTGAAGTTGGAGGAAGGCACGCCCCTTTGGCAGCGGCGTGACAGCCTTACCCTGCCGGACGATGACGAGCAGGCGCGGATGTATCTGGATACGGTGGCGTATCTGCACCAACACGGCTATGAGCAGTACGAAATCTCCAACTTTGCCCGCCCCGGCCACGAGTCCCGCCACAATCTCAAGTATTGGACGCTGGGGGAATATGCCGGTTTCGGCCCCGGCGCCCACTCCGATTTCGGCAATGTGCGCTATGCCTATGCCGCTGATCTGGATCTGTACCTGCAGGGACGTCTGATCCTTTCCGAGTCGGAGGCCATCGCCCAACAGGAGCGTGAGCGGGAATATATCATGCTTTCCCTGCGCACGGCCGATGGCCTGGATGTGAAGGCCTTTGAATACCGCTTCCGCCAGCGGTTTGATGCCCCGCAGAAGCTGCTGCAGGAGTATGCCCGCCATGGTCTTGCCTGCCCAACGGAGCGCGGCTGGCGTTTGACACCGGAGGGTTTTTTGGTGTCCAATGCCATCATTTCTTCCCTTACCGAAGCGCTGGCAGAGGAAAAGCAGCGCCGCATGGAAAAAGCCGAACGGGGAGACTATCGCATTGTGTAATAGAAAAGAGGACGCATTACGCGTCCTCTTTTTCTGCTGTTTATACCCCGGTCAGGTCAAAAGGGGGTGTATATTCCGGCTTTGCCGAGGAGTCCTCCTGCAAAAAGCCGTCGGTGATACCACAGTCGGCCATGTACTGTGCCGCTGCCCGGTATTCCGCTTTGCGTACTGTGCGGGCCAAATTGCCTTCAGCACCCGGCTGGGGTGTGTACTGGCTCATCAGGGAGAAGAGCACCTCTCCGGGTTGGAAGGTGCGCCCTACCCAGTCGATGCAGGCCTTGGTGTTGGCAAGCTGGCCTGGCAGCAGCAGATGGCGGATGATGACGCCCCTCTTAATGAGACCATCCTCTATCATCACAGGCCCCACTTGCCGCACCATCTCTTCGATGGCGGCAGTAGCTACCTCAAAATAGTCGGTTGCGGCGGAGAGATTTCCGGCCAGCTGTGCGTCGGCGTATTTCAGGTCGGGAAGATATACGTCCACCTTCCCTTCCAGCATCCGCAGTGTCTCAATGGACTCGTACCCGCCGCAGTTCCACACCACCGGCACACCCAAAGGCTCGTTCAGCGCCTCTAAAATTTGCGGCGTAAAGTGGGTGGGCGTCACCAGATTGATGTTGTGGGCACCCTGATCGATCAGCTCGCGGAAGATTTGGCGCAGTCGCTCCACGCTGATCTCTTTTCCAAATCCCCCTGTGGAAATATCGTGGTTCTGGCAGAATACGCAGCGCAGCGCGCAGCCGGAGAAGAACACCGTGCCGCTGCCCTGCTTACCGCTCACGGGCGGCTCTTCCCAGTGGTGTAATCCTGCCCGGGCGATGCGCAGCGTAGACGGCATACGGCAAAAGCCGTGTCCCTCTGTGGCGGTGCGCTCTGCCTTACAGCGGCGTGGGCAAAGTGTGCAGATCATTTGTTGATATCGAAGTCGGGGCCAAGATCGCCGCGCATCCAGTGGCGGCGGCACAGGCCGATGTACTTGTCGTTGGCGCCCAAAACCACCTGTGCACCCTCTTTTACCACGCGGCCGGTTTCATCAAAGCGTGCGTTGAAGGCAGCTTTCTTGCCGCACCAGCAGATGGTCTTCACCTCTTCCAGCTTGTCGGCCAGCACCAGCAGATGATAGCTGCCGGGAAACAGCTCGCCGCGGAAGTCGGCTCGCAGGCCGTAGCACATCACGGGGATACCGCAGTCGTCCACCAGATGCACCAGATAGTACACCTCTTCGCGGGTAAGGAATTGTGCCTCGTCCACGATAATGCAGGCGTACTGCTGCAGCTCTTCCTCGCCCATGGCCTGCATCTCATGGAAGTAGACGCAAGGGTGCTTCAGTCCGATGCGGGAGTAGACCATGTGGTCGCCGTCGCGGGTGTCCAGCTGGGGCTTGACCATCAGGGTTTTTTGTCCGCGCTCTTCGTAGTTGAAGCGTGCCATCAGCGCGTTGGCGCTTTTGCTGGAGCCCATCGCTCCGTACTTGAAATAAAGCTGTGCCATTTTCTCTTTCTCCTTTATCCCTGCGGAATTTCCCGCGTTAATACTTCAAAAGCGGAGGGAACAGCCCTCTGTGCTCTCTGCGCCTTGTCACACCACAGCCAGTCTTCGCAGCCCGGATCATTGACCTCCACTATATAGCCGGTCATCTCCCAGCGGATGTGGGTGAAGATGTGGTGGAACTGCAGGCGCTTGACCCAGCGGTGCGGTGTGATGCCCCATGCCGCCAGCTGCGCGGCGGCAGCGGCCTCATCCAATGTTCCTTCCGCGTGGGGATATTCCCATAATCCTGCCAGCAAACCGGAGTCCGGCCGTTGCCGCAGGGCAACCTGACCGTCTCGCAGCAGGAGAAACACCGTTTTTTCCTCGGTGCGGCGCTTTGTTTTACTGATGCGCACCGGCAGTTCTTTCTGCCGGTTTTGGATATAAGCGGTGCAGAACTGCTGTGCGGGACATTCGCTGCATAGCGGCTCACCGCTGGGCAGGCACACCGTGGCGCCCAGATCCATCAAGGCTTGGTTGAACTCGCCGGGTCGGTCGTTTGGTATCGCTTCTGCCATCAGACGGCGGAAGCGGCTGCGTGTTTTGGTGTCGAGAATGTTGTCCTCGCTGCCGGTGATGCGGCTGGCCACGCGCAATACGTTGCCATCCACAGCCGGTACGCTTTGGCCAAACGCGATGGACAGAATAGCGCCGGCGGTGTAGTCTCCAATTCCCGGCAACGCCATGATCTCTTCGTATGTGTCGGGGAAGTTGCCGCGCTCTACAATTTGCTGGGCTGCTTTTTGCAGATTGCGGGCCCGGCTGTAGTAGCCAAGTCCTTCCCACAGCTTCATCAGGTGTTCTGTGTCGGCGGCAGCCAGCGCGCCCGCTGTGGGGAAAGCATCCATAAAGCGCTGGAAGTACGGGATCACCGCCGCCACACGGGTCTGCTGCAGCATGATCTCCGACACCCATGTGCGGTAGGGGCTTACTTCCCTACGCCAAGGCAGGGCGCGGCGGTGGGCATCATACCAGGGCAGCAGTACGTCCGGCAGTTTTTTGAGTTGTTGCAGGGCTTTGTCCATAAAAGGTTATCCTTTGCTGAATCGTCTGGCGTAGCCACAGCGGCGGCACAGTTCTTCGGTGGGCTGGCGGCGGGAGAAACCGTCGACGATGGCTTGCGCCCGGGGAGAGGCCAGAATTTGGGCAAAATCCTGGGTAAAGAGATTGCCTAACGGGATCTGTCCCTCGCCATCGAGACAGCAGGGAACAACGGTACCGTCACACAATACGGCAGCCTGCTGCCGCAGACCCAGGCAAAATTCCACACCGCCCTCGACAGCCGTCAGGTCGGGCCAGTCAAATTTCTCGGCGCTTTCCAGATAGAGACGCTGACCCAGCTTGCGGTTTCCGCGCACATCCAGCGGGATTTCGCTGATATTTCTTTCAAATTCGCGGGAAAGAAGCGAAAAAATTTGTTCGTTTTTTTCGTTTTTTCCGCCCTCGTTCCATAGGCGGAAGGCGCAGATTACGCCTTGCTGCGCCAGAGCGGTGCAGGCGCGGGCGGCTTGTGACACATATTCGTCCAACCCCTCAGAGCCATCATTGCCTTCAAAGCTGTGGAGCGAGACGCTGATTTTATGGAGATTCCGCGCCGAAAGAAGAGTCGGCAGCGCACGTTGGAGCAGCGTGCCGTTGGTGGTCAGGCAGATCTTAAAGCCCAGATCGGCAGCTACGGCGAGGATGTCTGACAGCTGCGGATGCAGCAGCGGCTCACCCATGACGTGGAGGTAGAGATACTCCGTGTGGCCTGCCAGCCGGCCGGCCAGGAGAGAGAACTCTTCCACACAGAGGAAGTGTTTTTGCCTCTTTGTGCCGGGGCAGAAACTGCAGGAGAGATTACATACATTGGTGATTTCCAGATAGACGCGTTTGAGCATGATCATCCCTCCTTTTGTGGTAAACTCATTGTACCATATCGGCGCGGCTTTGCAAAGAAAAAAGGATGTGTTCCGGGAACACATCCTTTTTGAAGTTATGTTACTGGGCGATCATGTAGCTGTCGGCAGCAGCATAGGTGGAGGTGATGACCAGACGGGTGGAGCGGTCATAGTCGCTGCCCAGTTTGCCGCTGAGCCAGTAGTAAGCAGAGCTGTCCTGCGGCACGTAGATTCGGTCAAAGGACTCGGTCAGCACCTGCGGCGTCAGGCCGCTGACATCGAAGGAGTAGTCCGTGCCGATGCTGCCGCGCAGGATGGTACTGATGGCCACCTGAGGACCAACCGCCTCGCGCACTTTGCTCACCAATGTGGCAATGGCTGCGGCGCGGTCGGTGCTGGCGCTGAGGGTCGTCTGGTTCAGATTGCCCTCAATGGGATAGCGCAGATGATCCAACAGAATCTCATCAAATCCCAGAGCTGCACACTCTTTGGCCAGTGCGCAAATATGTTCGATGACCTGTTCGTTGGTGGGATCCAGCCAGAAACGGTTGTAGTTATCCAGCCATTGGCCACCCCAGGTATAGCTCAGCGCGGCAGAGGGCACGGCCAGTGCGTAAGCATTGTCACACAGCACAGACATACGGGCCACCGTGTAACAGTCGCTGGAGGCGATGGTTTGCAAATGGGTGGAAGTCACTTCACTGCCGCGCAGAACGTTAGCAGGCAGGTCGATGGCGGTATGATAGGCGATGGAGCCGTCATAACGCTTGACGTTGACCACAACGGCCTCCCATCCCTGCAGCTGGGCGGAGGGGTCGCTGTAAAGACAGCTATAGCCCAGTTCCTTTGCTTTGAGAGGCTGCAAAACCAGCGGCTGCGGATCGGGGTCCGGCGTGGGATCCGGATCGGGATCCGGTACGGGGTCCTCCCGTTGGATGTTTACGTCCGTTTCCGGGAGCGTGTGATCCTTGTCGGATTGCTGGCGGTCGACAAAGGGTAGATCAATAGAAATGCTGCCGTCGTCGTGATAGACGATGTAGCGCTGCAGATACAGAAAGGCGCAGGCGCCTAACAGAATCAGCAGCAAAAGGAGCACCAGCAGCTTTTTGCCGCCGCGGCCCCTGCCGCGATATTGGTGGTAACCTTTTGTTGCCATACGGGGGGTGCTCCTTTCAAAAATAAGAATCAGGGCTCGATGGCGTCCAGCAGGTCAACGCGACGCTGGTGGCGGCCGCCTTCAAACTCAGTGTTCAGGAAGATTTCCACCATACGCAGAGCCACGTTGGTGCCGGTCAGGCCGGCGCCCATGGCCAGCACGTTGGCGTTGTTGTGGCGGCGGGTCATCTCGGCGCTGAGCACGTCGGTGCAGTGGGCACAGCGAACGCCCTTGACCTTGTTGGCAGCGATGGAGATGCCGATGCCGGTGGTGCAGATGACGATGCCAAAATCGGCTTCGCCGGAAACGACGGCGCGGCCGACTTTCTCGCCGTAGGCAGGATAGTCTACGCTGTCGCGGTTATAGCAGCCGTAATCCTCAAAGTCAATGTCATGTTCCTCCAGCCAGACCAGCACATCCTGCTTCAGCAGGTAGCCGCCGTGGTCACAACCAATCGCAATTTTCATGGGGGATCTCCTCTCTTACTGACAAAATAATGGTCTTGTTGATTTCGCCTTGCGGCGGGAATTACAGACGGTGAAAAACCGGTTGCCCCCGGTCAAAGGTGGCAAAATACTGCCAGCCTGTTTCGCGCAGCAGCTGCTGACAGCGCTGCACGGCAAGACCGATATGTTCCGGCACGTGGGCGTCGGAGCCGATGGTGACAATCTGGCCGCCCATGCGACGGAAAAGACGCAGCAAATGGGCGCTGGGAAGCGGGCTTGCGCCGCGGTTGGTATTCAGCTCCAAACCGATACCTTTGTCGACCATGAGGGAGAAGATCTCCTCCAGCTGCTCGGTGCGGTCGTCAAAGGTCAGGTCAAGACCCACATTATTCTTGATGTAGCGCAGAGGCAGAGTCAGATGACCCAGCACGTGGAATTTGCCGTAGTTGAGCAGCTTGACAGTTTCGTCCAGATAATCCTCCATAATGGCGCGGTAATAGTCCAGGTCCCGCTTTTCCATATAGTAAAGGTCGAAATAATCAAACTTCTTACTGGCAGTATGCACCGAACCGATCACAAAGTCAAGAGGTGGCGCATTTTGTAGAAGAATATCGGCGCGTTCCTGAGAAATGGTGGCCTCGCCCAGCTCGGCACCCATGCGGATCACCAGGCGATCGCCGTACCGATCCCGCGCCTCGTCGATCTGGCGCTGCAGCGCCGGCCAGTCGAAGTCGGTGCGTGGCTCGTAGGTGTTCCAGTAGATGGTGTCCAGATGGTCGGTGATGCAGATCTCTTGCAGACCACGTGCCAGCGCGATTTCGGCGATTTGGGCTGCCGTCAGCTTGCCGTCGGGCGAACAGGTGGTGTGGAGATGATAATCTGCCAGATACATAGGCTACCTCACTTGGACTTAAACTTTTTGAAAAAGCTCTTTTGCTGCTCGTAGTTACCCTCGCCCAGTGTCTCGCTGAATTTGCGCAGAGCGTCCTTTTGCTCACGGTTCAGGTTGCGGGGGGTCTCGATGATGACGGTAACATACTGGTCACCGCGTCCGCGGCCGTTGAGCACGGGGATGCCCTTACCACGCAGACGGAACACGGTGCCGGTCTGGGTGCCTTCGGGAATGGCGTATTTCACCTTGCCGTCGATGGTGGGGATCTCCAGCTCGGCACCGAGAACAGCCTGGGTGAAGGTGATGGGTGCTTCGCAGAAGACGCTGGTACCCTCGCGGTGGAACAGCTCGTGGGGCTTGATCATCACGGTGATCAGGAGGTCGCCGCTGCTGCCTCCGTTCTTGCCGGCATGGCCCTGACCGCGCAGAGAGATGGTCTGGCCGTTGTCGATACCGGCGGGGATGGAGACCTTTACCGTGCGGCGCTTATGGGCGCGGCCGCTGCCGCGGCACTCGGTACAGGGCTGGTGGATGATTTTACCCTGGCCGCCGCACTTGGGGCATGTGGTGGTGGTGGCGAAAACGCCCATAGGGGTCTGGCGGCGCACCTGCACCGTACCGCTTCCGCGGCATTCAGAGCAGACCTCGGGGGTGGTTCCCTCGGCGCAGCCGCTGCCGTGGCAGGTGGGGCAGTTTTCGCTGCGATCCAGCGTTACTTCCTTTTCGCAGCCGAAAGCGGCCTCGGTAAAGGAGATGGAAACGCTCATGCGGATGCTCTCGCCTCGCTGGGGGCCGTTGCGGCGCTGCTGTGCACCGCCAAAACCGCCGCCAAAGAAGCTGCCGAAGATGTCCCCCAGATCGCCGAAGTCGAAGCCGGCAGCGCCATCGCCCCAGCCGGGACCGCCTGCGCCGTAATTGGGGTCGACACCGGCAAAGCCGAACTGGTCATAGCGTGCCTTCTTGGTGGGGTCGGAAAGAATTTCGTTGGCTTCGTTGATCTCCTTGAACTTCTCTTCGGCTTCTTTGTCGCCGGGGTTCATGTCCGGGTGATACTTGCGGGCCAGCTTTTTATATGCTTTTTTGATTTCGTCCTCGCTGGCACCCTTATTGATGCCCAGGACTTCGTAATAATCGCGTTTATTCTGTGCCATGTTATATTGCTCCTAAACGCCACAAACAGGGACAGGTGATCCTGCCCCTATTTGTGATGAGATTTGATTAGTTGTTCTGATCTTCGTCCACGACCTGATAGTCAGCGTCGTAGTACTGGCCACCCTGTGCGCCGTTGTCGCCGGCAGCCTGGGTGGGGTCGCCCTGAGGAGCGGCCTGCTGATAGAGCTTCTCGCTCATCTTGTAGAACAGCTGGGTCAGCTCTTCGGTGGCGGCCTTGATGGCATCGCTGTCGTCACCCTTCAGAGTTTCCTTCAGCTTGTCGATACCGGCCTGGATGGGAGCCTTCTCGCTTTCGGGCAGCTTATCGCCCACTTCGCTCAGGGTCTTCTCGGACTGGTAGACCATCTGATCGGCCTGATTGCGGATCTCCACCTTCTCCTTGATCTTGGCGTCCTCGGCGGCATACTGCTCGGCTTCCTTGACGGCCTTCTCGATGTCTTCCTTGCTCATGTTGGAAGAGGCGGTGATGGTGATATGCTGTTCCTTACCGGTGCCCAGATCCTTGGCGGAGACATTGACGATACCGTTGGCATCGATGTCGAAGGTAACCTCGATCTGAGGTACACCGCGGCGGGCGGGAGCGATGCCGTCCAGGTGGAAGCGGCCCAGGCTCTTGTTGCCGGCGGCCATCTCGCGCTCGCCCTGCAGCACGTTGACTTCAACGCTGGTCTGGTTGTCGGCGGCGGTGGAGAAGATCTGGCTCTTCTTGACGGGGATGGTGGTGTTGCGCTCGATCAGACGGGTGCACACGCCGCCCATGGTCTCAATGCCCAGAGACAGGGGGGTGACATCCAGCAGCAGCAGACCCTTCACATCGCCGGTCAGCACGCCGGCCTGCAGGGCGGCGCCCATAGCCACGCACTCGTCGGGGTTGATGCCCTTGAAGGGCTCAGAGCCGGTATAGTTCTTCACGGCGTCGGCCACGGCGGGGATACGGCTGGAGCCGCCCACCATCAGAACCTTAGCCAGATCGCTGGGCTTCAGGCCGGCGTCGGACATGGCCTGACGGACAGGACCCATGGTGGCGTCCACCAGATGACCGGTCAGCTCGTTGAACTTGGCGCGGGTCAGGGTGAGATCCAGGTGCTTGGGGCCGGTAGCGTCAGCGGTGATATAGGGCAGGTTGATGTTGGAGGTGGTCACGCCGCTCAGCTCGATCTTGGCCTTCTCGGCAGCTTCCTTCAGGCGCTGCATGGCAACCTTGTCGCCGCTCAGGTCGATACCCTCAGCGCGCTTGAACTCGGCCACCAGCCAGCGCATGATGCACTGGTCGAAGTCGTCGCCGCCCAGACGGTTGTTACCGGCGGTAGCCAGAACCTCGATGACGCCGTCGTCAATCTCCAGGATGGAGACGTCGAAGGTGCCGCCGCCCAGGTCGTAGACCATGATCTTCTGGGCCTGCTCCTTGTCCACACCGTAAGCCAGAGCAGCTGCGGTGGGCTCGTTGATGATGCGCTTGACTTCCAGACCTGCGATGCGGCCGGCATCCTTGGTGGCCTGACGCTGTGCGTCGGTGAAGTAAGCGGGAACGGTGATGACAGCCTCGGTGACGGTGGTGCCCAGATAGCTCTCGGCGTCAGCCTTCAGCTTCTGCAGGACCATGGCGCTGATCTCCTGAGGAGTATAGGCCTTGCTGTCGATGTTGACGCGGTAGTCGCTGCCCATCTCACGCTTGATGGAAGCGATGGTGCGGTCGGGGTTGGTGATGGCCTGGCGCTTAGCCACCTGTCCGATCATACGCTCGCCGGTCTTGGAGAAAGCCACCACAGAGGGAGTGGTGCGGTTGCCTTCGGCGTTGGCGATGACGACTGCCTCGCCGCCTTCCATGACGGCTACGCAGGAATTGGTAGTACCCAGGTCGATACCGATAACTTTAGACATAATGATTGCCTCCTAAATATGATCAATGTTTTTTTATTTTAATAAAAGGGCGTTGCCCGTATTTTTGAAAAAAGTTAGTTTGCCACTTTCACCATGGCGAAGCGAAGAACCTTGTCGCCCATGAGGAAGCCGCGCTGGAAAACCTCGACAACGGTGCTCTCTTCGATCGTCTCGTCCTCTACGTGCATGACAGCGTTATGGAGTTCGGGATCAAAGGGTTTGCCCAGAGCATCGATTTCGGTGACGCCCTGCTTGGACAGAACATCCACGAACTGCTTGCAGATCATCTCAAGGCCGGTGCGGTTGGGGTCGCCCTCGGGATACTGGGCGGCGCCGCGCAGCAGGTTGTCGTACACGTCCAGGAAAGGTTTGACGGTATCGGCTTTGGCGGAGCCGTACAGGCTTTCCTTTTCCTTGGCGGTGCGCTTGCGGTAGTTGTCGTATTCCGCCGCCAGACGCAGATACTTGTCGCCGCTTTCTGCCACCATCTGGGCCAGCTGCTCCATTTTCTCCATCTGCTCGCGGGTAACGGTGAAGGTTTCCTCCGCGGCGGTCTCCTGAGCGGCTTCGCCAGCCGGCTCGGTGTGGATTTCCTCGGCAGGAATGTCCTTCTTTTCTTTTTCACTCATGACTGTGTATCCTCCTTTGTGGGTAACTGGGGTTTGCCGAACATGCGGCTCAGGCTTTCGGCAAAGTAGCTCAGCCGGGCGGCCACTGTGGCGTAATCCATACGCGTGGGGCCGACCACGCCCACCAGTCCTCGCATATTATCTCCGATATCATAGCTGGCAATCACCACGCTGCTCTCTTTCAGAGCGTCATTGACGTTTTCCGGACCAATGAGAATCTGCATGGGACTGTCGCCGGCAGGTACGGGAAGGTTTTCCTTGTTGTCCACCATGAAGCTCATCAGGTTATGAGCTTTGTCCACATCCCGGTACTCCGGGAATTTCAGAAGCTGGCTGGCGCCGCCGGTAAACACCGACTGGTGGGTGGCGCTGCGCAGCAGTTCGCAGGCGTAATCGCATACCTGGTTGAGCAGCAAAAACCAGTTGCCGCTGACCTGGTCGGACAGGCTCATCAGCCGTGCGCTGATGTCCTGGGCGGATATGCCGACGAAGTGCGTGTTCAAGAGGTGACTCATTTCCGGCAGCCGTTCTTCCTCTACAGGAAGCTGCACACTCATCAGCTGACTTTTCACGCGGCTGTCAGAGAGCATCACCACGGCGATGAAACTGCGTGCATCCACGCCGATCAGTTCGAAGCGGCGCACGGAGATGTCGCTGCGGCCCTCGGTCATGCTGTAAGCGGGATAGCCCACCACGCGGGAGACCATCTGGCCGGCCTGGGACATGACCTGATCCACCTGCGCCATCTTCCCGGTGAGGGCAGCGTTGATGGAGTCGGTTTCCTCGGCGGTCAGTGTGTGCTGTTCCATCAGCTCGTTGACATAGAGCCGGTAACCGGAAGGAGACGGGATGCGTCCGGCGGAGGTGTGGGGCTGCTCCAGATAACCCATATCCACCAGATCCGCCAACTCATTGCGGATGGTGGCGGAGCTGATCTTGCCGGGCATCTTCTCGGCAATGACCTTGGAGCCCACCGGCTCGGCCGTGGCAACATAACTGTCCACCACGATTTTCAATATTTGTTTTTTTCTGGCGGTCAGTTCCATAGCGTTCATCCTTTTTAGCACTCGCTCTTCTTGAGTGCTAAACGCAGTTTACCATTCCGCGGGCACAATGTCAATACTTGCGAAGGTAAACGATTTGTGAACAAGAAAAGGCCGCGCCTTTTGGCGCGGCCTTGGTTATATGGACTTATCGCCAGGGGATGCGGTCGCCTTCCATCTGGCAGGGGGACCAGTGCATGCGGTGCATCACCGGCAGCACGGCCTGCAGGATGAAAATCAGCAGCAGGATCTGCAGCGGCAGATACAAAGCGTTTTTCCAGGCGCTGGTGGTCATATAGTAGATGTAGCCTTTGCTGTAGAGCATGGCGCTCCACAGCGAGCCGAGGAAGACATTCTGGACATTAGTGATAAGCTTGGCCAGAATGATGCGCCAGACCGTGATGCGCTGGCGGTAGAAAAACAGGGCGTAAATGATGCAGCCGGAGACGGTGGTGATCATATAGCCGGGAAAATAGGGGCCGCTGGAGGAACCCAGAAAGAAGCCCAGCGTATCCTCGGCGGCGCCAAAGACGATGGACACAATGGGGCCGCAGACAGCGGCACACAGGGCGCGGGCCAGGAAGGTGACGCTCAAAGACAGGCTTTCGCCCAGCGGGATTTTAAACTTGTTGAGAATCAAGCAGGCGGCGATCATCAGTGCGGCGAAGGTCAGCTTGCGCAGATCCTTCAGCTCTTTTACTGCGTCGCGCCAGTAGCTGCGGGAAAAGGGTGTGTGGTACAGCTTCATAAAAAACCTCCTCTGTATTGGGCAGCCCAAAACGGGGTCAGCCGCACAGAGGAGTGAGGGGACGAGCCCTGCAGTCCAGATATGCGGCAGCGGGATGCGGCGTCTGTACTGCACGGCTTGCCGCCGCTTCGTCCGGCGGACAACTCCCCGTCCCGCCGGCACTTTGCAACACACAGAGGCCTACTCTGCCTGATCTTGGATTTATGATACGCCTGTTGTGGAGAAAAAGCAAGAAAAAAAGAAGAGCCGTCCGAAGACAGCTCTTCTTTATATAAGTTGTGTGATTACTCAGCCTTGGGAGCCTCAGCGGCAGCCTTTTCGGCAGCGGCCTTGGCAGCGGCAGCCTTACGCTCGGCAGCAGCCTTCTGAGCGGCCTTGAACTTTTCCTTCTCCTCAGCGGTGGGAACAGGCTCAATGGCGTTCTTGGGGCAGGCCTTGGCGCACATGGTGCAGCCCTTGCACTTGTCGTAATCGATGACGGCCACGTTGTTGACAACATGGATAGCGTCGAACTTGCAGGTACGCTCGCACAGACCGCAGCCGATGCAGGAAACGGCGCAGACCTTAGCGGCAGCGGCGCCCTTATCCTTGTTGGAGCAGTTGACGAACACCTTCTTGGAGTAGGGAACCTCCACGATCAGCTTGCGGGGGCAAGCCTCACGGCAGGCGCCGCAGTTGGTGCAGGCATCCTTGTCGACAACGGCAGCGCCGTTCTCGCCGATGTGGATGGCATCAAACTGGCAGGCAGCCACGCAGGAACCGAAACCGAAGCAGCCATACTTGCAATCCAGCACGCTGCCGCCGCACACCTTGGTGGCAGCCAGGCAGTCGGTCACGCCGCGGTACTCGAAGTTCTTCTTGGCGTTGGTGCCGCCGTTGCACAGAACGTGGGCAACCATCTTCTCGCCGGAGGGAGCTTCCATGCCCAGAATGGCAGCGATCTTGGCAGCATTCTCGGGGCCGGCGGGAGCGCAGGCGGTGACGGGAGCCTTGCCGGCCAGCATGGCCCCGGCGCAGCCGCCGCAGCCGGGATAGCCGCAGCCGCCGCAGTTGGCGCCGGCCAGGCACTCCAGGATCAGGGGCAGACGCTCGTCGACCTTGACTTCAAAGACCTTGGCGGCGATAGCCAGAACCAGGCCGAAGACGATGGCCAGAGCGCCCAGAACCACAACAGCGAAAATGATAATATTAAAATCCATAATTTTTCTTCCTCCTTACCAGACCTTCAGACCGCTGAAGCCCATGAAGGCCAGGGCGATCAGGCCGGCGGTGACCAGAGCGATGGGGAAGCCCTCGAAGGACTTGGGAGTCTCGGAGAACTCGGTCTGCTCACGGACGGCAGCGAACAGGAAGATGGCAACCAGGAAGCCCAGACCGCCGGTGATACCGTAGACCACAGACTCGATCAGGTTGTAGTCGTTCTGCACGTTCAGCAGAGCAACACCCAGAACGGCGCAGTTGGTGGTGATCAGGGGCAGGTACACGCCCAGAGCGGTGTACAGGGTGGGAATGAACTTCTTGAGGAACATTTCCACGAACTGCACCAGAGAGGCGATGACCAGGATGAATGCCACGGTCTGCATGAAAGCCAGATCCAGGCTCACCAGGAGCTTGTTGACCCAGAAGCAGAACAGAGAAGCCAGACCCATAACGAAGGTCACGGCGGCGCCCATGCCCACGGCGGTGTCGATCTTCTTGGACACGCCCAGGAAGGGGCAGATACCCAGGAACTGGGCGAAGATAAAGTTGTTAGCCAGAATGGCGCCAAGAGAAATGGCGAGCAGAGAAGTAAATTCCATAACTTACTTGGCCTCCTTTTTCTTATTTTTGGCCTTGGCCAGAGCCCACTGCATGGCAGCGATCAGAGCACCCAGGGTCAGGAAGCCGCCCACGGGCATGGTCAGGATCTTGATGCCAAACTGCTCGGGGATGACGCGCAGGCCGGGAGCTGCACCCAGCTCGCCGCCGCCCAGCAGGCCGGCGCCGAAGGTACCGGCACCCAG
>JAZRRQ010000101.1:0-3843 GCA_045650885.1 Vescimonas sp.
GGGCGGTTTTGCATACTTTTGCCGCTCTTGGCAAAAGTATGCCGTCGGAGACAGGACACGCCACCGATCTCGGGGGGAGATCGTGAGGGTAAGCGCGAGGAAATTGACCATAAAAAGCTTATGTAAACCGCGGGAAATAAGAAGGAGACTTTTTGAGTGAGAGGGGGAGAGGGGCGTGGGTGCGTGGGTGGTGTGGAGCGGGATGGCGGCAAGCGCCGTTTCCTGCAGTGGAGATTCAAAATTTGTAAAGGAAACTTGACAGGCGGCGCTGGATATGCTACACTGTGCCTGTAAAGGAAACTTGACAAGAGGAGGTTTGCGGATGGAAAACAGAGTGGAAGCGCTGCGACGTCAGCGTGGGTTGAGTCAGGAGGCTTTCGCCCGGGCGCTGCAGGTGTCGCGGCAGACAGTCAGCGCCATTGAAACGGGGAAGTACAACCCCTCGCTGGATCTGGCTTTTGCTATCGCCGCCTTTTTCGGCACGACCATTGAGGAAATTTTCATCTATGAGGGAGGTACGGGACATGAAGCGTAATCGTTGGCTCGTGGCGGCGGCCTATCTGCTGGTGGGTGCGGCGGTTCTGGCTGCGGCACTGATGACCGAGACAAAGCTGGACGGCATTCTCTTTGGCCTTGCCGGTGCGGGTCTGGGGCCGGGACTACTGCTGCTGGGACAGTGCCTGTACCGCTGCAAGCCGGAGCGTGCCCGGGCATACGAAGAGCAGCAGGAGCTGGAACGCATCGATCGGCAGGACGAGTTCAAAGAGATGCTGCGGGGCAAGGCAGCCCGGTATCTGCATACGTTCAATCTGCTGTTCACCTGCTTTGCCATGCTGGTGTTCACGGTGCTGGGAGAACTGGAACTGGTGGAGGGAAGCCGCACGGTGATTTTGTATTTGGGTGGCTTTTTGGCGCTGCAGGCTGTGGCCTCCGTGGTGATCTACCACCGGCTTTTAAAGAAGTATACGGAATAAAGGAAAACAAGGCCGTGCATCGCTTGATGCACGGCCTTGTTGTATGTAGGGTTTACTCTTCCCAGATCTGCACGCCGTTATGATCGATGGGCAGGCTGAGGAGCTGCCAGTTATTGGGCAGGGCGCCCAGCTTGGGTTCCATCTCGGCGTCGAAGCTCTCGTCCATGGACAGGCACAGCAGGGTCGGGCCGGCACCGGAGATGCAGAAAGCCAGAGCGCCGGACTCCAGCGCGCGGGCGCGGAGCTCTTCGTAGCCGGGGATGAGAGGGGCGCGGTAAGGCTGGTGCAGACGGTCCACCAGCGCGGTGCGGATCAGATCCTCGTTACCCTCTTCCAAGCTCTTGAGCAGCACGGCGGCGCGGGAGATATTGAAGATGGCGTCGGCAAAAGGTACGCTCTTGGGCAGCACGCTGCGGGCCAGATGGGTGGAAAGCTCAAAATCGGGGATCAGCGCCGTGAAGCGCAGGGATTTATGCAGGTTATAGCGCACGGCGAGCGGGCGGTGGGCTTCCACATAAGAGGTGACCAGACCGCCCAGCAGAGCGGGCGCCAGGTTATCGGGATGGCCCTCCAGCTCCACGCACACGGCCAGCAGATCCAGACGGCTCAGGGGGTTGCCGTGGATGGCGTTGGCGGCCACGGCGCCGGCCACGATCAGGGAGGAGGAAGAGCCGAGGCCGCGGCAGATGGGGATCTGATTTTCCGTGATGGCCACGTACAGACCCGGCATAGGCAGGTGCAGGGCGTTCATCACGGCCCGGTAGCCTACCACCACCAGATTGCCCTCGTTGCAGAAGACGGACTCAAAACCCTCAAAGGACAGGCCGGAGGGCTGCTCCTCAATTTTAAAGGTGTTATACAGTTCAAATGCGCAGCCGAAGGTATCAAAACCGGGGCCGATGTTGGCGGTGGTTGCAGGAACGCGGACGGTTACCATTGTGCTTCGCCTACCTTTCTGAGAACATAAGAGAGCATTTCTTCCTTATCAATCACGTCGGTGTGGCGC
Source organism: Vescimonas sp. (assembly GCA_045650885.1). Classification (GTDB taxonomy): domain Bacteria; phylum Bacillota; class Clostridia; order Oscillospirales; family Oscillospiraceae; genus Vescimonas. The sequence continues at coordinate 1,981 of JAZRRQ010000101.1, forward strand.
ACCGGCGCTTCGCGCAGAGAGGAGAGGTTCTTGGGGATGGCCACGCCGGTGAGGGCATGGAGCTGATCGAGAGAGGCGAACTCGTCGGCATCGGGGCTCTGACCCAAGGCGGAGAGCACGGCGGCGGGGAACTTATAGGGCGAGGCGGTGGACAGCACCACCACAGGGGCGTCGTCGTGACGATCAGCCATGAACTGTTCGCTGACGACCCATGCCACGGCGGTGTGGGGATCCATCAGGTAGCCCTGCTCACGCCAGACGGTCTCAATGGCATCGGCGGCGGCCTCGTCATCGGCGCAGCCACAGGCGAACTCGGCATGGAGCTTGCCCAGCAGCGTTTCGTTGATGCGGTAGACGCCCTTATTGTTCAGATCGCGCATCAGGTCGGACACATACTCGTTGTTGCAGCCGCTGAGCAGGTACAAAAGACGCTCCAGATTGCTGGACACCAGAATGTCCATGGAAGGAGAGGTGGTCTTATGGAAGGGGCGGCGCTTGTCGTACACGCCGGTTTCGATGAAGTCGGTGAGCACGTTGTTGGCATTGGAGGCACATACCAGACGACCTACGGGCAAGCCCATGAGCTTGGCAAAGTAGCCGGCCAGAATATCGCCGAAATTGCCGGTGGGTACCACGAAGTGCACCGGCTGACCGGCTTTGATCCGTCCGGCCTTGACAAGATCTGCGTAGGCCTTGAAATAATAGACGATCTGGGGCACCAGACGGCCGATATTGATGGAGTTGGCGGAAGAGAGGCGGGTAGCACCCAGATCGCGCTGGGCGCAATCGGCGAAGATGTTCTTCACGCCGGTCTGTGCATCGTCAAAGTTGCCGCGCACGGCGCACACGCACACGTTGCTGCCCACCTGAGTGGTCATCTGTGCCTGCTGCACGGGGCTGACGCCGCCGTGGGGATAAAAGACAATGATCTTCGTGCCGGGTACATCGTGGAAACCTTCCAGCGCGGCCTTGCCGGTGTCGCCGGAAGTGGCGGTGAGGATCACGATCTCGCCGTCCGTATCACCGGCGCTGCGCGCTGCGGTGATGAGTCGGGGCAGAAGGCTCAGTGCCACGTCCTTGAAAGCGCTGGTGGGGCCGCGGAACAGCTCCAGCACGTATCTGTCACCCACGCTGACGGTGGGGGTCAGCTCGTCACTTTCAAACTTGCCCTCGTAGCCGGTACGGACCAGAGTGGGCATATCCTCAAACTCCGGCAGCAGTGCCGACAGGATCGTTGCGGACATGGACAGCGTATCCATTTCCAGCACGCTGCGCCAGTCAAAGTCCAGGGCTGCAAGGTGGTCAAGCATATAAAGGCCGCCGTCCGGTGCGATGCCCTCCAGCACGGCGCGCTTGGATGTGGCCTGCAGACGATGGTCACGGGTGCTTTGATAGATCATACAAGTTGCTCCATTCTTTTTCTTGCATTTTGCATAAATATATGATACTATGTCCCTAATGAAAAAGCAAGTGTTTTTATCTGGCGGACAGATGAAAGCCGGACAAAGACCTGCCAAAGCCGCCTGCAAGGCGGAGACGCGGCCTTCTGTGGGCGCGATGTCAAGAGGAAGGAAAGAGAGAAAGATGTTGAAAGTACTCAAATTCGGCGGCTCCTCCATGGCCGATGCTGTGCAGTTTGCAAAAGTAAAAGCCATTGTGGAGTCCGATCCCATGCGCTGGGTGGTGGTGGTATCCGCCGCCGGTAAGCGCTATAAGGAAGACCACAAGAACACGGACCTGTTGTATCTGTGTCACGCACACTTGAAGTACGTTGTCAGCTGGGACGGTATTTTCGACTTGATCCGCCAGCGCTATCTGGGCATCCGTGACGATGTGGGTCTGGCCACTGCTCTAAGTCGGAGG
>JAZRRQ010000102.1:0-9409 GCA_045650885.1 Vescimonas sp.
TTGCACTTTTCCTGAAGTCGCCTTCGGCGGGCGTTACCCGTTATCCTTGCCCTGTGGAGCCCGGACTTTCCTCATGAACAGGCTTTCGCCTTGTTCCCGCGACTGTCTGGCTTACTCGCACACCTATTTTACAAAAAGAGAGCGTGAAAGTCAACGCTTAGAGATGGAAATTCATTGAACTGACGTGCAAGTTGGAGTATAATATGTGCTGGATAAAAATTTTCCGGCAGGGAGGATATTTATATGACTTTGCAGGAGTATCTGAATTCCTTGAAAAATAAAACTGTGGCCGTAATCGGAATCGGCGTGAGCAATACGCCGTTGCTGCGCCTTTTGATGCAAAACGGGATCAGCGTTACCGCCTGTGATAAGCGGCTGCGTAGTGATCTTGGTGAACTGGCGGAAGAGCTGGAAGCCGGTGGCGTGAAACTACAGCTGGGCCCCGACTATCTTGATGGCCTGGATCAGGATGTGATCTTCCGCACCCCCGGCATGCGCCCGGATGTGGCGCAGCTTCAGGCCGCGCGGGAGAAGGGAAGTGTAATTACCTCTGAAATGGAGGTCTTCTTTGATGTCTGTCCCTGCTCTATTATTGCTGTGACCGGCAGTGATGGCAAGACGACCACTACAACCATGATCGCTGAGCTTCTGCGTGCTTCCGGCCGCACCGTCCATGTGGGCGGCAATATCGGTACTCCGCTGTTGGCGCAAGCCGACACTATGGAAGTGAGCGACAGCGTGGTGTTGGAACTGTCTTCTTTCCAGCTGATGACCATGAAGAAAAGCCCTCATATTGCGGTGGTGACCAATCTTTCTCCCAACCATTTGGATATGCACAAAGGTATGGAAGAATATGTGGCTTCCAAGGAAAATATCTTCCTGCACCAGTGCAGCGCCGATGTGGCTGTGTTCAATCTCGATAACGAGATTACCCGTGAACAGTCCACGCGTGTCCACGGTGCTGCCCGACTGTTCTCGCGCCGCAATCGCGTGGAGAACGGCGTCTATCTGCGTGGTGAAGAGATTGTCCGCTGCAGCGGCGGTGTAGAAACGGTTGTGATGACCACCAATGATATCAAGCTGCCCGGCATCCATAATGTAGAAAACTATATGGCTGCCATCGCTGCACTGGAAGGTATGGTGGAGGACGATACCATCCGCACTTTTGCCCGTGAATTTGGTGGCGTGGAACACCGTATTGAGCTGGTGCGGATGCTGGATGGTGTACGTTATTACAACGACTCTATCGCCTCCAGTCCCACGCGTACCATTGCCGGTCTGCGCTCTTTTAAAGAGAAAGTGATTCTGATCGCCGGTGGGTATGATAAGAATATTCCCTTCGACGAATTGGGGCCTGAGGTGGTTGAACGCGTCAAGCTGTTGGTGCTTTGCGGTGCCACCGCCGATAAGATCCGCGCTGCTGTGGAAGGTGCACCCGGATATGCTGTTGGCAGTCCTGTGATCCTGACGGCATCCAACCTGCAGGAAGCAGCGGATCTGGCGCGTCGCCATGCAACGGAGGGAGATATAGTTACCCTGTCTCCGGCCTGTGCATCTTTCGATCAGTTTCCTAATTTTATGGCACGCGGCAAGGCGTTTAAGTCCATCGTAAACGGCTGGCAGTAACCCCTGCCGCCTGCATAGCATATACTACTGCAAGGGGGTGTATGCTATGAGGCGATTGCGCTATGTCCGTTTAAGCGGAAAACAGCGTTTTCTGATCTGGCTCATTTTAGTAATGGCGCTGGCTGTTGCACTCATGATTGCAGCCCTTGTTCACATGGCGCCGATACTGACCAGCATGGCAACCGCCCGCGCCTCCAACACAGTCAACCGTATTGTGGTGGAAGCGGTCAATGATGCGATTCAGGGTGGAGAGATCGATTATAGCGTGCTAGTTGAATTTGAGAAAGATAGTGACGGGCATGTGACGGCGCTCAAGAGCAATATGGCGGCGTTTAACCGCCTGCAGGCGCGGATTGCCGACGATATTCTCATGCGCCTAAGCGAGGTGTCTACCACAACGCTGTCGATTCCTGTTGGCACATTGACCGGCTCGTCGCTATTGGCAGGCCGAGGCCCGCTGATCAAAGTGAAAATGCAGTCGGTGGGCTCTACAACGGCCAGCTTTCGAAATACATTCGGTTCCGCCGGAATCAATCAGACCCGCCATCAAATTTTGCTGAATGTAGATGTCAACGTCAGTATATTGCTGCCGGGCTTTCGCACATCCACTAAGGTGACAAATGAGATATCCGTGGCGGAAACGGTGATCGTTGGCAGCGTACCGGAAAATTATACCTACTTCAGTACTGCCAAAGATGAAATAGGGAATTATGCAGAAGAATATATTATGAACAATGGATAAGGTGAACTTATGGATTATAGGGAAGAAATGAAGCAGCTGCGCCAAATGCTCAATGCCCATGGCTATCGCTATTATGTGCTGGATGATCCGACGATCTCCGACTACGAGTATGACCATATGCTGCGCCGCCTGGAGGATCTGGAACGTGATCATCCTGAGGAGATTACTCCCGATTCGCCCACCCAGCGGGTGGGTGGTCCGGCCTTGAAAGAATTCCAGCAGGTGGAGCATGCAGTTGCGCTGGAGAGCTTGCAGGACGTATTTGACGGCGATGAAGTCTGCGATTTCCTTGCCCGCGTGGCAGAGACCATTCCGGATGCTGCCTATAGCGTCGAGCCTAAGGTAGATGGACTGTCAGTTGCTCTGGAATACCGGGACGGTGTGTTTGTCCGCGGCGCTACCCGCGGCGATGGCCGTGTGGGTGAGGATGTGACGGAAAATCTGCGCACGATCCGCTCCATCCCTATGGTACTTCCCGAAAAATTGCCGCGCCTGATTGTTCGTGGTGAGGTGTATATGTCCCGTGCTGTGTTTGAAGAACTCAACATTCAGCGCGAGATCGCCGGCCAGCCCCTGATGGCCAATCCCCGCAACGCAGCGGCCGGATCGCTGCGCCAGCTGGATCCTAAAGTCGCTGCCAGCCGTAAGCTGGATATTGCCATTTTCAACTTGCAGCTGGCAGAAGGGAAGACCTTTGCTACCCATACTGAGACTATAGAATATCTGGCAAGTCAAAAGTTTAAGGTAATCCCCAACCACTGCTTTTCCACGGCAGAGGAACTGCTGGCGGAGATCGACCGGCTTAACGACAAGCGCATGGACTTTCCCTTTGACATGGATGGCGCAGTAATCAAACTCGATGACCTGGCACTTCGCGAAAAGCTGGGCAGCACTGCCAAATGTCCCAAGTGGGCCATTGCCTATAAGTATCCGCCTGAGCAGAAGCCCTCACAGTTGATCGATATTGTGGTACAAGTGGGCCGCACCGGCGTGCTGACGCCTAAGGCAGTACTCAAGCCTGTCCGTCTTGCCGGTACCACCGTTACAAACGCAACGCTGCACAACCAGGACTATATTACCCAGAAGGATATCCGCATCGGAGATACCGTCATCGTACAGAAGGCCGGTGAGATTATCCCGGAAATCGTGGAAGTGGTTCGGGATAAGCGCCCTGATGGCACAGAACCGTACGTCCTTCCGGCAGCCTGTCCTGTCTGTGGTGCACCGGTGTCCCGTGATCCGGACGGAGCAGCCGTTCGCTGCACCGGCGCTGAGTGTCCTGCACAGCTGCTGCGCAATCTGACCCATTTTGCCAGCCGTAATGCGATGGATATTGACGGATTGGGTCCTGCTGTGATGACCCAACTGGTTGAAAGTGGCCTTGTTTCCACTGCCGCTGATCTGTATGATCTGAAAGCTGATGAGATCGCCAAGCTGGATCGTATGGGAGATAAGTCGGCTGATAATGCTGTGAAAGCCATTGCCAAGTCCAAGGAAAACGACCTGTGGCGCCTGATTTTTGCGCTGGGAATCCGTCAGGTAGGCGAGAAGGCGGCCAAGGTGCTGGCACAGCACTTTGGCACTTTGGATGCGCTTGCCGCCGCCACGGAAGAAGAATTGACCACCATCAATGATGTGGGTCCCATTACGGCTGCCTATATCCGGCGTTGGATGGACAACCCCCAGTCTCAGGATTTGCTGGCACGTCTGAAAACTGCCGGCGTTAACATGGAGTGTAAAGAGCAACAGCTTGACAGACGTTTTGCAGGAATGACCTTCGTCCTCACCGGTGCGCTGGAGCGCTTTACCCGCGAAGAAGCTGGTGAAATGGTAGAGAAGCGCGGCGGAAAAGCGGCATCTTCTGTATCAAAGAAAACGACGTATGTCGTGGCCGGCCCGGGAGCCGGTTCCAAGCTCCGCAAAGCGCAGGAATTGAATATCCCTGTGCTCAGTGAAGCGGAGTTTCTGGAAATGTTGCAATAAGGAGAAGAATATGGCAAAGAATACCAATCTTGATTTGCGCAGACAGTTGCTGTATTCCGTCTTTGTCCGCAACCATACCAAAGAGGGGACATTTCGTGCGCTGGAGCGGGATTTGGATCGCATTGCGGCACTGGGTACCGATATTATCTGGCTTATGCCCATCCATCCCATCGGCAAAGTAGCCCGTAAGGGCGATCTTGGCAGCCCCTATGCCATCAGTGATTACCGTGGTATCAACCCCGAGTACGGTACGAAAGAAGATCTGATCCATCTGGTAGCGGAGATTCATCGTCGTGGTATGAAGTGCATCATTGATGTGGTTTACAATCACACAGCACCCGATTCCGTACTGGCAGAGATCCATCCTGAATACTTCTTCTGCGATGCAGACGGTCGTCCCAGCCGCCATGTGGCTGAGTGGTGGGATATTGTGGATCTGGAGTATAGCAACGAAGGACTCTGGGACTACCAGATTGAAACGCTGCAGATGTGGGCAGAGATCGTGGACGGTTTCCGCTGCGACGTAGCCAGCATGGTGCCGGTAGACTTTTGGTGCAAAGCCCGCGCTGCAGTCGAGCGGGTCAATCCCGATTGTCTTTGGCTGGCCGAGAGTGTGTTCCGCGATCATGTTTATAGCATGCGCGCTCAGGGCGGTTACAGCGCCACAGACAGCGAACTGTATGAGGCGTTTGATATGACGTATCCTTACGATGTTTGGGACGTGTTTGACGGCTATTTTGCCGGTAAGCGCAGCCTGAGTGACTATATCCATCTGTTGAACTTCCAGGAAGCGATTTATCCCGGTAACTATGTCAAGATGCGCTGCCTCGAAAATCACGACCAACCCCGCTTTGCCGGTAAGGTGGGTAACGAAGAGGAACTGCGCAGCTGGATGGCTTTCAGCTATTTTGAGCGGGGCATTACCATGCTCTATGCCGGAGAGGAGTTCGGCGCCCAAAAGTCGGTGGGACTTTTTGAAAAGGACGATAACTTCGGTGATATCCGCAATGACTGGCAGTCGTATCTTAAGCTGCTGCGCCGGATGAAAAATAAACTGCCCGTTGAGGGTGAATACCGTCTGGACTGCCGCGGTGAAGAATTCGTGGTGGGTATGTATAATAGTCCCCAAACTCGGGTGTACGGTGTATTCAGCATGAAGGGCGCGGCCGGCGATCTGTTGATTGACTTGCCCGATGGCGTATATAACGATCTGGTGGATGGCCGTGAAGTGGCTGTCTGCGATGGATTCGTGCATACTGACGGCCAGCCTGTGATCATTGCTTCTGCAGAAATTAAAGATTAAAGCTGCTCGCTTAAAATAGTGAAGACCCCCGGCCAAGTGGTCGGGGGTCTTCACTATTAGAGAGTAATGGGAAAATCTGTTTTACTTAGCAGTCAGCTTGGCGCCACGTTTCTTGCCGTACCAGACGGCAGCGGAAACGTAAGCAACAGCCAGAACGCCGCCGATGATGTAAGCACCGGTCCAGGGAACGTTGAAGCCGATCTGAGCGTTGAAGATGTAAGTCATGGTGATGAAAGCATAAAAGCCGCCGGGAATCAGGGGGATCCAAGCAAACTTACCCTTGCCGTTCTCGAACATCCAGACGGTAATGGCCAGGAAGGCGAACAGAGACAGAGTCTGGTTGGACCACGCAAAGTAACGCCACAGGATGTTAAAGCCGTCGGCATTCAGCTTGGCAAAAACCAGGATAGCAGCCACCAACACGAAGATGATAGCGGACAAGCCCATGCGCTTGCTGTTGGTGCTCTGGTCGATTTTCAATGTGTCAGCAACGGTCAGGCGCAGGCCGCGCAGAGCGGTATCGCCGGAGGTAATGGGCAGAACAACGATACCAGCCAGGGCAACGATACCGCCAACAGAACCCAGCAGATCCTTGCACACGGCAATAACCGTTCCGGTGGCGCTGCCGGTGGCAGCACCATCAACCAGATTGAACAAACCCATGGCAGCAGCAGCCCAAACCATGGCGATGAAGCCTTCCAGAACCATCATATTGTAGAAGGTCATGCGGCCCTGCTTCTCGCTCTTGATGGTACGAGAAATGATGGCGGTTTGCGTGGAGTGGAAGCCGGAGAGAATACCGCAGGCGACGGTAACGAAGAACACAGGGAAGAAATGACCACCAGTGAACTGCGCGCCGTAGTCAAAGAAGGGGCCCTTCCAGTCTTCCCAAACGTTGATCAGGGGATAACCCTTGATGAACAGACCAATGAATACGCCAACGGCGGAGAACATCAGAATACCGCCGAAGATGGGATAAATCTTACCGATAATGGCGTCGATGGGGAACACGGTAGCAGCCAGATAGTAAGCAAAGATAGCGCCATAGATGATCCAGGTAGAAGCGGAGGTGGGCTTGCCGTCAAAACCAAAGATACCGGTGGCCAGAATGTCGCCGGGGGTGTAGATAAACACAGCGCCGACCAACAGCAGAAGCAGGCAGACGAAAGCGTTATACACACGATAGATACCCTTGTTGGTGTATTTGCCGATCATACCGGACATCTGAGAGCCGCCGTCACGCAGGCAGATCATACCGGAAAAATAGTCGTGCATAGCACCGCCAATGATGTTACCAATAGGAATGGTGATGAAAGCGATAGGTCCAAACAGGATGCCCTGGATGGGGCCAAAGATGGGACCGGTACCTGCGATATTCAGCAGGTTGATCAGTCCGTTCTTCCAGCCTTTCATGGGAACGTAGTCAATGCCATCTTCTTTCGTGTAAGCGGGGGTTGGGCGGTCATCTGGTCCGAAAACCTTTTCGCAGAACTTGCCGTAAACTGCGGCACCTACAATCAGGATAGCCAGACCAATAAGGAATGTTGCCATATGTTTTTCTCCCTTCTCGTGCTCCGGATTTATGGCTACGGAGCACAAATGTCATGTAGCAATTATAGCATTATGCCTCGTCGAGAGTTGTAAAGAAGAAGGAGAGGTGTTTGAAGTGGCTGCGAAAAGTTGTGGATCAGTGCCAAGACACATTAGTATGAGCGATAAAGGACATAATGACCATAATATGTGCAATGGAAAACGGGATGCTGCATTTATGCAGCATCCCGTTTAATCAATCCGTAGAGTCAGGGCTCTTTCCGCTCTTTGCGATAACGTTTGAGATTTTTAATGGCCTCGAAGAGATTCATCACTGTCACAGCACCAAAAAAGATGGGAATGATCGGTGCGCTGCCTTCCGCCATCAAAGTGACCATAAAGAGAATTGCCCACAGGGCGGTGGTGGCGAAGCAGATAATCGGTACCAAGATAGGCAGTTTCGGTCTGGGACTTTTCATATGAGATCTCCTTTTCGGGTTATAATACGTTTATTTATTATAATCCTATTTTTGCGTCAATTCAATAGCAAAACACAAACGGAAATGAACAAATGCCTGCTTGACAAAGAGAAACGTACGCATTATACTCTATGTGGCATATGTAAAAGGCACAGATGGGAAGCAGTAAGCGGAACGTGGAAGCAAAGAGAGGGAGCGGCTGGTGTAAGCTCCTGTGAAGCCCCGCCCAAGTCGTCCCGGAGCTCCGTAGCTGAACTGACAGTAAGTTGCGGCGGTAGCCCACCGTTATTCGGGTGCGATAGATATTATCGATGGAGTGCGGGAGCGATCCCGAATACAGGTGGTACCCCGGACTGATGTTCGCCCTGTTTTGCAAGCGGCAAAACGGAGCGGACTTTTTGTTTTGCCAAAATCATCCCAACAAAGGAGAAAAGATAATGCGTAAAGAACTGCCCAAAGTGTATGATCCCCGGGATGTAGAACCTCGGATCTATGACATGTGGATGGACGGTGGCTGCTTCAAGGCCGAGCCCAATCCCGACAAGAAGCCCTTCTCTATTGTGATGCCGCCACCCAACGTGACTGGCCAGCTGCACATGGGTCACGCCATGGATGCCACACTGCAGGATATCCTGATCCGTTTTAAGCGTATGCAGGGCTACGAGGCGCTGTGGCTGCCCGGTACCGACCATGCCGGCATTGCTACCCAGATCAAGGTGGAAGAAAACCTGCGTAAGGAAGAAGGCCTGACCCGTTACGATCTGGGCCGCGAGAAATTCCTTGAGCGCGTGTGGCAGTGGAAGGAAAAGTACGGTAACCGTATTGTGGAGCAGCAGAAGAAGATGGGTTCCTCCTGCGATTGGGATCGTTCCCGCTTTACTATGGACGAAGGTTGTTCCAAGGCAGTGCGCGAGACTTTCTGCGAACTGTATGATAAGGGCCTGATTTATAAGGGCAGCCGTATCATCAACTGGTGCCCCAACTGCTTGACGGCCCTGTCCGATGCCGAGGTTGAGTATATCGATAAGCCCGGCAATCTGTGGTATATCCGCTATCCTCTGGCTGACGGCGCAGGCGAAATTGTTGTTGCCACCACCCGTCCCGAGACCATGATGGGCGACACCGGTGTGGCCGTGAACCCTGAGGACGAGAAGTTTAAGCACCTGATCGGCAAGAAGTGCATTCTGCCTATCATGAACCGTGAAATTCCCATCATCGGCGATGAGTACTGCGAGATCGGCTTTGGTACCGGCGCCGTGAAGATGACCCCCGCCCACGATCCAAACGACTTCGAAGTTGGTCTGCGTCACGGTCTGGAGGTGCTGCGTGTCATCAACGATGACGGTACCATCAATGAGAATGGCGGTAAGTATAACGGCATGGATCGTTATGAGTGCCGCAAGGCGATCGTGGCCGACCTGGAAGCAGAAGGTTACCTGGTCAAGAGCGAACCCTATTCTCATAATGTGGGTACCTGCTACCGTTGCCATAACGACGTGGAGCCTTTGATCAGCGCCCAGTGGTTCGTCAAGATGAAGCCTCTGGCCGAAGAGGCCATCCGTGTGGTTAACGATGGCTCCGTTAAGTTTGTGCCTGAGCGTTTTACCAAGACCTATACCAACTGGATGGAGAATGTCCATGACTGGTGCATTTCCCGTCAGCTGTGGTGGGGTCATCAGATCCCTGCCTGGTACTGTGATGAGTGCGGTGCCATCAACGTCGGTCGCGAAGATCCCACCTGCTGCA
>JAZRRQ010000103.1:0-7499 GCA_045650885.1 Vescimonas sp.
CACCGCCCCACCAAAACCCTTCTCACTCCCATCCCCTCTTGCCCCCGGCCTACATTTCTCAGTTTACATAATTTTATTACGGTCAATCAATGCATCGCACCTCGCTTTCGCTCACGCACTCCCTGCCGCAACGATGCCTTGTTCTGTCTTCGACGACCCATTTTCTTTCCACCAGCGGAAAGAAAATGGGAAAAGAAACGCCGCAAGGGACCCATGGTCCCTTGACCCCCTTGCACGCATCACTCTGGGCAAAATTGTCAGTTGCTACCACGCGCTGTGTAAGCGTTACGTTATTCCATCAAATGTAGCATAGCCGCAGCACCACCCTCGCTCAGCCGCTTACCTCTGCAAAATGTGAGGGATCTTCCCTTCTACCCGTTCAAGCGCCTCCCCGACACCGCATCACCGCAAGCGCCTCCCCCTCTCCCATCCCCTCTTGCCCCCGACCTACATTTCGCAGTTTACATAAGTTTATTACAGTCAATCAAAGCCTCGCCACACCACCGCACCACCGCCCAACAAAAAAACACCCGGACCGCCTCAGCAGTCCGGGTGTTCCCCATTCTCTTCTGTTGTGTTACAGATCCAGCAGCAGCTTTACCTTCAAAATGGCCGCCACTGTTTTGGCGTCCTGAATGCGGCCGTCCATGCACATCTCGTACAGATCGCGGAAGTCCATGGGGCGGCACTCGAGAAACTCATCCTCGTCAGGATGCGCCGCGCCGAAAGACAGCTGCCGCGCCAAATACAGCCACAGGGTCTCGCCGTAGCAGCCCGGCGAGGGGATCAGACAGCCCAATTCCTGCCACTGAGCCGCCGTGGCGCCCACTTCCTCCTCCAGTTCCCGCTGGGCCGTGACGAAGGGATCTTCTCCCGCCTCCCGCTTGCCCGCCGGGATCTCCAGCATATTGCGCCCGAAGGCATAGCGGTACTGACGCACCATCCATACCCGCTTGTCCTCGTCCAGCGCCACGATGGCCACGCCGCCGGGGTGATCCACGATCTCCCGCGTGGCAGTGCCGCCGTCCGGCAGCTCCACCGTGTCCACGTGCAGTTTCACCACACGGCCTTGAAAAATGTCCTGCCGCGTCAGCTTCTTCTCCGTCATGTCCATGCTTCTGCGCGCCTCCCGCTCTTGTTTTTTCTCCCCCATTTTACCACATGCCGCCGCCAAACACAAAGCTTTTTCCACTGCCTCTTGACATTCGCGGCCATGTGTGTTAAATTTTTATCAGGATAGTTAAGGTGTTAACGAAGTCTCATGATTTCGCAGCATCCCGGCCGTCCTTTCGCAAGACTTTTTTCTCTTTTCCCCTTTCTATGGCTGCGTGTACCTCCTTTTCCGCGCAGCCGCCAAGCAAAAAGCAGTTCCCTGTCCGCCGCAGGGGACTGCTTTTTTTGTGGGCACCACCCCGCAAGCCGCAACGCCCCCATCGCCACGCCAAAACCGTCCTCACTCCCATCCCTTCTTGTCCCCGTCCTACATTCAACGGTTTACATAACTTAATTACAGTCAATCAATGCGCCGTACCACGCTTACGCTTACGCACTCCCAGCCGCAACGCCGCCTTGTCCTGTCTTCGACGACCCCTTTTCTTTCCACCAGCGGAAAGAAAAAGGGGAAAAGAAACGCCGCAAGGGACCCATGGTCCCTCGACCCCCTTGCACGCATCACTCCGGGCAAAATTGTCAGTTCCTGCCGCGCGCTGAGTAAGCGTTACGTTATTCCATCAAATGTTGTATGGTCTTTCCTCTAACTCGCTCAGCCGCTTCCCCTTACAAAACATAGAACGCTGTACTCCTATATTTCAGAGCAGGGCGGCAGCGGAAAGAAAAGCAGGGGCAATACCACATTTGCGCCAAAAACGCTCTTTTCACAAAACGCGCGGCAGGGGGCAAGATACTTTGCCCAAAGCAATGCGTGTAAAGGAAGTTTTGAAACCATCGGTTTCAAAGGGCATTTTTGTCCATTTTTTGTTGCTCTTGACAAAAAATGGTCGCCGAAGGCAAAACACGCCAGCAGCCTCGCCGGGTCTGCGTCACCACAAGCCGCAATGCCCCCATCGCCCACTTTTTTTGCGTTCTCTCATCTTTTGCAAAAAATCTTGCACGTTGCCGTGCACATATCCGGCGCAAACAGGGTATGGGTAGGAGGTGTTTTACCATGATCAATCTGAAAAACGGCAATCCCCCCGGCGTGATCATCCCCCTGGAGTGGATGGACATGCTTACCTCGCTTCCCCTCGAAGAAGCCGGCGAAGTGCTGCTGGCCATCCTGACCTACGGTGCCACCGGCGCGCTGCCGGAGTTTGGCAACCGGGCGCTGCAGCTCATCTGGCCGCTGTTTCAATCGCGGCTGGACGCCGACCGCGAGCGCTACCGCAAGAAGGTGGAGCGCAGTCAGGCCGCCGCAGAGCGCCGCGAGCAGGAACGCCGCGAAAAAAGCGAACAGCGCACTGCCGCCCATTCCCGCACCGCACCCCGCGCCACCCAGGACGCAGCTCTGGACAAGTGGCTTTGAGGGCGCCTCTCACGCGCGCGTAAAAAAGAAATAAAATCAAAAGAAAAGAAATAAAATAAATGAAAATAAAATATAGCTTATTTAAATCAAGTTAAAAAAAAGAAAACAAAAAGAAAACAAAAAGAAAACTCAATGAAACCAACGGCCTTTGATTACGGCCGCCGTTGCGCAGTCTCTTTTGTTTTTTTCATTTTCTTTCGCCGCGCCCTGCCGGAAACGGGCGCGGACAAACAGCAGACCAGCTCTATGCCGCCCCCCAAAGCGGCAGATGAATCCACAGCAGGTTTCGGCATTTTTTCCAAAAAATCGCCAGTAAATTTCTACTGCCACGAAACTTTCCCTTCGTTGACACTGTCCGTATTTTGCGGTAAAATTTACACAAGAAAGGTCACTTTCGCCCAGAATAGATTGTGCATTTTGTCACAAAGGAGTGATGCCCATGATTCCCTTCCTGTCCACTGCGGCCCAGCATAGCCGCCTGTTTGCGGTGGTCGGCCACTTTGGCAGCGGCAAAACGGAGTTCGCCGTGAACCTTGCCCTGGCGCTGCGGCAGCAGTTTGACAAGGTAGCGCTGGCGGATCTGGACGTGGTAGACCCCTATTTCCGCAGCCGGGAATGTGCGCCGCTGCTGGCCGAACAAGGCATCCGTCTCATCTCCAGCGCCAATACCTGCCGGGATGCAGACCTGCCCAGCATGCCGGCCGAGGTCAACGTGCTGCTGGATGACGCATCGCTCCACGGCGTGCTGGATATCGGCGGCGATCCCTCCGGCGCCCGGGTGCTGGCCCGGTACCGCCGCCGTTTGGATGAGCGTGGTGCGGCGCTGCTGTGCGTCATCAACGCGAACCGTCCCCTCTCCGACACGGCAGACAAGTGCATCGATTACATCCGCCGGATCGAGAGTGCCTGCGGCATGTCCGTCACCGCGCTGGTGAACAATACCCACTGCTGCCACCTGACGGAAGTGGAGGACATCCTCGCCGGCGCGCAGATGGCCCGGTCCGTCAGCGAGGCAACCGGTATCCCCATCCTGTGCCACTGCGCACCGCGCCATTTGGCAGACGCTGCCGCCGAACAGCTGACCAACGTCTTTCCCATGGATCTTTACATGAAAAAGCCCTGGGAATAAAGAGGAAAAAATACAAGAAAAGGAGACTTGTCTATGGCCATTCATCTCACCTTCCAAACCGACCGGTGCAAGGGCTGCGCCCTGTGCATCACCGTCTGTCCCAAGCACATTCTGGCGCTGGGCGAGGAGACCAACGTCAAAGGCTACCGCAGCGCCGTGTGCACCGACGAGAGTGCCTGCGTGGGCTGCGCCAGCTGCGCCAGGATCTGTCCCGATTCCATCATCACCATCGAGAAAGACTAAGGAGGTGTCATGCCCATGAAACGTGAGATCTGGAAAGGCAGCGAAGCCATTGCCGAGGCCGCCATCCGTGCCGGCTGCCGCGGCTTCTTCGGCTACCCCATCACGCCCCAGAACGAGATCCCCGAGTACATGTCGCTGAAGATGCCGGAATCCGGCGGCGTGTTCGTCCAGGCCGAGTCGGAACTGGCCGCCATCAACATGGTCTACGGCGCTGCCGCCAGCGGTGTGCGGGCCATGACCTCCTCTTCCTCCCCCGGCATCAGCCTCAAGCAGGAGGGTATCAGCTACATGGTGGGTGCCCAGCTCCCCGGCGTCATCGACAACGTCATGCGCGGCGGCCCCGGCCTTGGCTCCATCCAGCCGGGTCAGAGCGACTATTTCCAGGCCACCCGCGGCGGCGGTAACGGCGACTACCACATGGTGGTGCTGGCACCGGCCAACCTGCAGGAGGCGGTGGACGTGATGTTCGAAGCCTTCGACATTGCCGACCAGTACCGCAACCCCGTCATGGTGCTGGCTGACGGCCTCATCGGTCAGATGATGGAGCCCATCGTCTGGCGCGAGCATACACCCCGCGTACTGCCCGACAAGACGTGGGCCGCTGACGGTCGCCGCGGCGAGCGCGATCACAACAACTTCATCACCTCTCTGCTGCTGGCCGCCGACGAGTGCGAAGAGCGCAACATCGGCCTTGCCGCCAAGTTCGCCGAGATGGAGAAAAACGAGTGCCGCTGGGAAGAGATCAACACCGAAGATGCCGACATCATCTTCGTGGCCTACGGCACGCCTTCCCGTATCGCCCAGTCCGCCGCCGAGCAGCTGCGCGCACAGGGCCTGAAGGTAGGCCTGCTGCGTCCCATCACCGTGTGGCCCTTCCCCTATGCCCGCATCCGTGAGCTGGCCGAAGGCGGCTGCCGCGGCTTTATGGCCGTGGAGATGAGCCAGGGTCAGATGGTGGACGATGTCCGCCTTGCCGTGGGCGAGCGTAAACCGGTCAGCTTCTACGGCCGCTGCGGCGGCGTGGTGCCCACCGTGTCGGAAGTCCGTCTTGCGGCCGAAGAATTCGCCAAGGAGGTGCTGTGATATGACCACCATCTATCGTAAATCCACCGGTCTGCAGGACACGGAGCTGCACTATTGCCCCGGCTGCAGCCATGGCACCGTCCACAAGCTGGTGGCGGAAGTGCTGGAAGAGATGAACGCTGTGGATACCGCCATCGGCGTGTGCCCCGTTGGCTGCGCTGTGCTGGCCGGCAACTACTTCAACTGTGACGTCATCGAGGCTGCCCACGGCCGCGCTCCCGCTGTTGCCACGGCGGTCAAGCGCCTGCACCCCGGTCAGGTGGTCTTCACCTATCAGGGCGACGGCGACCTTGCCTCCATCGGTGCCGCCGAGATCGTCCACGCCGCCATGCGCGGTGAGAAGTTCACCACCATCTTCATCAACAACGCCATTTACGGCATGACCGGCGGCCAGATGGCACCCACCACCCTCTTGGGCCAGCGCGCCACCACCGCCCCTCTGGGCCGCACGGCAGAGCAGGCCGGCAGCCCCATCCGCGTCTCGGAAATGCTGGCCACCCTCGATGGCCTTGTCTATGCCGAGCGTGTCTGCGTCACCGATATCCCCAACCTCAACCGCGCCAAGCGGGCCATCCGTAAGGCATTCGAAAAGCAGATGGCAGGCGAAGGCTTCACCTTCATCGAGGTGTTGGCCGCCTGTCCCACCAACTGGGGTATGGACATCGTGGAGGCCAACGAGTGGCTCAAAGAGAACATGGCCGCCTACTATCCCCTGGGTGTCATCAAGGATAAGGAGGCTGAGTAACCATGAAAAAGCGTGAAATCATCCTCTCCGGCTTTGGCGGTCAGGGCGTCATGTCCATCGGTAAGAATCTGGCCGAGGCCGGCGTGGTGGAGGGTCTGGAAGTCTCCTGGGTGCCCTCCTACGGCCCGGAAATGCGCGGCGGCACCGCCAACTGCACCGTGATCCTCAGCCCCGAGCGCATCGGCGCACCGCTGGTGGAGACCACCACCGAGATCGTGGTGATGAACCGCCCCTCCCTGATGAAGTTCGAGCCCACGCTGGAAGAAGGCGGCATCGCCTTCATCAACAGCAGCATCGTGCCCGACAAGGTCAGCCGCGACGATATCCGCGCCATCTATGTGCCCTGCGATGCCATCGCCAAGGAGCTGGGTAACCCGAAGGTGGCCAACATGGTGATGCTGGGTGCCTACGTGGGCGCCACCGAGGCACTGAAGGTGGAGACCATCGAGGAAATGATCCACGAGATGTTCACCGGCAAGAAAGCCAAGCTGGTGCCGCTGAATCTGGAAGCACTGCAGCGCGGCATCGCCTGCGCGAAAGAGCAGATGGCATGAGCAATATCCACGAACTGTATGCACAAAAGCTGACCACGGCCGAAGGCGTGGCAGCCCATATCCAACCCGGTTGGGTCATGAGCAGTGACATCGGCCTTGGTATGCCCTACGCATTGCTCAATACCATCGGCGAGTACCTCTACGAGCATAAGGTGGAGGGCGTGGTAATCCACACCATCCTTGACCTGCGGCCGCTCAACTGCTACGAGCCCCATATCGCCCCCTATTTCCGGGCCACCACCTGTTTCTCCGGTGCGTGGGCACGTAAGGCGGTCAACGCCGGCCTTGCCGATGTGGTCAGCTGCTATTACCGGGATATGCCCCGGTATTTCCGCCAACGCGAGAGATTGGACGCCATCATCCTCACCGCCGCGCCTATGGATGAGGAGGGTTACTTCTCCGTTGGCATCAACGGCTCCAATACGCCGGCGCTCTTAGAGAATTGCGAGCGTGTCTTTTTGCAGGTGGGCAGCAAGGTACCCCGTGCGCTCCACGCTCCCAAGATCCATATCTCGCAGGTGACGGCTTTGTGCACCACCGACGATCCCCTGCCCTCCCCCGGTATGGTGGAGCTGGACGATCTGAGCCGTGTCATCGGCGGCTATATCGCCGACGAGGTGCCCGATGAGGCCACCTTCCAGCTGGGCATCGGCGCTATCCCCGAGGCGGTGGGTCTGGCACTGCACGATAAGCGCAACCTCGGTATCCATACCGAGCTTTTGACCGACAGTATGATTGAGCTGATCCGCTGCGGCGCGGTGACCAATGCCTGCAAACCCATCCACCGCGGCAAAACGGTGGCCACCCTCTCTTACGGCTCGCAGGATATGTACCGCTATATCCACGAGAATGACGCCATCGAGTTCCTGCCCGTGGACTATACCAACGACCCCGCCGTCATCGCCCAGCACCCCAAGTTCATGTCGGTGAACGGTGCGCTGGCGGTAGACTTCTACGGTCAGGCCTGCGCCGAGAGTCTGGGCACCAAGCACGTGTCCGGCACCGGCGGCCAGTCGGACTATGTCCGCGGCGCCGTGGCATCCAAGGGCGGCAAGAGCTTCATCGCCTTCACCTCCACCGCTAAGGATGACACCATCAGCAAAATCAAGCCCATCCTCACCCCCGGTGCCATCGTCACCACCTCCAAGAACGATGTGGACTTCATCGTCACCGAGTATGGCATTGCTCATCTCCGCGGTCACAGCCTGGGTGGACGCACCAAGC
>JAZRRQ010000104.1:0-12807 GCA_045650885.1 Vescimonas sp.
CTGAAGATCCAGCAGAACGCCGAGAAGATCAGCGACATCAAAGGCGTGCAGATGAAGATCGAGTGGGGCAGCCAGATCCGCTCCTACGTTTTCATGCCTTACACGCTGGCCAAGGATACCCGCACCGGCTACGAAATGGGCAACATTCAGGCTGTTATGGACGGCGACATCGATGGCTTTATCAATGCCTATCTGACCGCCAGCGCCAACGGCGAGCTGAAGAAGTAACAATAAAAGGTGAGACCGCCTGTGCGGCCTCACCTTTTCGCGCAAAAGGAGTATTTTCATGGAAAAAGTCATTCTTTTTGACATGGACGGCGTGCTGGTGAACACCGAGCCGCTGCACTATCAACTGTGGAAGCAGGTGTTTGCCGAACGGGGACTGGACCTCGCCTTTGAACACTACAAAGGCTGCATCGGCGCCAACGGCAAGCGCTTGATGGAACTGGTGCTGGAGCACTACGGTGTGGATTTCCGGGACGACCAGACCATCTTCGTGCGCTACTATCAGCTCAAGGAGGAGCATCTCCGCTACGGCGAGATCCCTCGTATTGAAGGTGTACCTGAGACATTGGCCCAGCTCCAGAACCGCGGCTACCGCATGGCAGTGGCCTCCTCGTCCACCCAGGACTACATCGAGCTTTGCACCGACCGCGCCGGGATCGGCCATTTCTTTGATGTCCGCTTCAGCGCCCAGTGGGTGAAGAACACCAAGCCGGCGCCGGACGTCTTTCTGGCGGCAGCAGAAAAAATGAATGCCGTCCCAGCAGATTGCATTGTGGTGGAGGATTCCACCAACGGCACCCTCGCCGCCAAGGCCGCCGGCATGCGCTGCATCGGCTTTGCCAACCCCGACTCGGCCGGACAGTGTTTGGATGCGGCAGATACGCTGATCCACAACTTCCGGGAGCTGCTGGATGTCCTGTAACCCCATGTTAATTTCCGTTGCTTGCTTCGCAGAACGCTTTGTCGTACTCTGAATGCAGGCAAAGGAGGACTTCATTATATGTTGCATGAAAATTTACAAGCTCTTCGCAAGGCAAAAGGTCTTTCACAGGAGGAACTGGCTGAGAAACTCCACGTGGTTCGGCAGACGATTTCCAAATGGGAAAAAGGCCTCTCCGTTCCTGACGCCGACCTGTTAATCCGCCTGGCAGAAGTGCTGAACACATCTGTCAGCACGTTGTTGGGGGCTTCTGTAGAGCCGGAAGAAACGCCGGAAATCCAGCAGCTTTCGGCCCGGCTGGCTGATTTGAACCAGCAGTTGGCACAGCAGAAAGAGCGCAGCCGTAAGCTGCGGCGCACCATCTTTTTCTTCATAGGTGCGCTGGCGTTGGGTATACTTTTTTACGAATTACTGCCGCTGCATCATCGCAGTGCTGCTGATGGTATCGGTCAAAACGCCACCGCCATTATCGGCGGAGTCGATGGTCCAACCGCCATTCTCATTTCCACTGTCGTTTGGCACAGTGGCCGCATTGCCCTTTCTGTGTTGGGATTAATTGTTGCAGCAGTGGGTATCTGTAAAACAGCGAAATAAAAAGGACCGCCATAGGCGGTCTTTTTTATATATCAGAGAGATTATTCTCCCTCTTTTCTCACGAACTTCTCACCCGGGCAGCCGCACAGGGGGCAGACATAGCCATCGGGCAATTTCTCGCCGTGATAGACAAAGCCGCACCAGGGGCACACCCAGCTGCCCACCTCTTCCAGCGTGCGGTACACGGTGGCAGCAGGAGGAACGGCGGCAACCCCCTTGCCCAAGAATTCATCCACCGTCAACATACGGCCTTCGCCCAGAATCTCACCGTCTACGCCATCACACAAAAACAGCACATAGCGGCCCACATCCATGGTGTCCACCACCTTACAGGTGACGCGGGCTACCATCCCCTCTTTGACAAAGGGGTTTCCCTGAGAATCCGTAAAGGTCTCATAGGAGGCAAACTTATCCGTTACGCGGCTGGACTTGTAGCCAAAGAGATTGATCAACTCTTTGGAGCAGTCCTTACCGGCCAGCGTCACAGCAAAAGTTCCGGTCTCCAGCAGTGCCTTGCAGGTCTCATTGTCACGGTTGAGGGTAACGGTAAACTTCTGGGGCAGATTGCTGGTGACCTGTGCAAAGGAGTTGACTACGCAGCCCACGCGCTTACCCTGATACTGCGTGCCCAAAACGAACACACCGTAATTCATCTTTTCCAATACTTTACGATCCATTGTGTTGCCTCCCTTTTTGGTTTGTTATATCTATTATATCCAGCTATCCGAAAGAACACCGTTGTATATGCAACACAGCAAAAACAAAAACCGCCCTTACGGGCGGTTTTTTCATTTCCCGAGCCGTTTCACCATCCGCTCATGCAGTACCACCATAGTGGCCAAAAAGGCCAGCAGGTAGACAGGGAAAAGGGCGGGCGTTATGTACTGGGCCACCAGACCAAATACCGGCGGCATGAAGGATGTGGCCACGTAGGCACCCGCCATCTGCACACCGATGACAGCCTGAGATCGGTCAGCGCCAAAATAGGAGGGCGTGGCGTGGATGAAGCAGGGGTAAATGGGTGCGCATCCAAGACCCAGCACCAACAAGCCCGCCGCCGCAGCCGCTTTCCCCAGCGGCAGCAGCAGGATCAGGATCCCCAGCCCTGTCAGCGTCTGACCGAGACGGATCATCTGCCGGTCATTCAGGCGCATGGTCAAAAAGCCACCCAGCGCACGTCCCACCGTCATGCCCAGATAGAAAAGTCCGGCAAGACGGGCAGACTCCGCTTCCGCCAGCCCCAGGTGCAGCACCAGATAGCTGGCGCCCCACAGGAAAACGGTGGTCTCCACCGCGCTGTAGCAGAAAAAGGCGGATAGGGCACCTTTCACCCCGGGGATGGACAGCACCTGAGGCAAAGACAGAGCTTTCTCTCCACCCTCCGCCGCCTGAAGTTTCTTTCCTTTCCAGAGGGGCAGCGAGCAGAGCAGAAGCAGCGTCAATCCCGTCTGGATCAGCGCCACCATCTGGTAGCCGCCGCTCCACCCCTGCACGCCCGTCAGCGCCCGGGACATGATGTGCGGGCCAACGGAGGCGCCGACGCCCCACATGCAGTGCAGCCAGCTCATATGGTGGGAGTCATAGTGGAGCGCTACATAATTGTTCAGTGCCGCGTCCACGCTGCCGGCACCCAGTCCATAGGGAATCGCCCACAGGCACAGCTGCCAGAACGCATTGCTGGCGCTGAAGCCCCACAAAGCGGCAGCCGTGGCAGCCACGCTGAGTGCCGTTACTTTTCCCGCGCCCAGCGTGCGAGTCAGCCGGTCGCTCATCAGGCTGGAAACTACTGTACCCAGCGAAATAATCATGTATACCACACCGGCCCAGGAAACCGGCACACCCCACTGCTGATAGATCGTGGGCCAGGCGCCGCCCAGCAGCGCATCAGGCAGGCCAAGACTAATGAAGGCCATGTAGATCACAGCCAAAAGCAAATGGATCATAGAAAATCCCCTTATCAGAGAAGTCCTCCGCATGATAGCACGGCCTGTCCGTGTTTGCAAGGGGCTGCAGCACAAAAAAGGAGGCGCCGAGCGCGCCTCCTTTTGACCTCATCCTACATATTCGGCAGGATCCACGATCTTCCCGTCTTTAGAAACGGAAAAATGCAGATGGGGACCCATGGTACTCTCTGCCGCCGCTGTGGCACCCACATAACCGATGATGTCACCGGCAAAAACCTCCTGCCCCTTACCCACGGGGGGAGTCTCCTGCAAACTGCTGTAGTGGGTGGTGTATCCGCCGGCGTGCTCGATGATAACGGTTGTCCCCATCAGTTCATCGTCCACCACTTCCAGCACTGTGCCGTCGGCCGCGGTCTTGACGGCGTCACCCTCATCGGCCCGGATATCCAGTCCGTTATGGGTGCGCCAGTCCCCCATCGTTTCGTCGTACATCAGCTCCGTCATGCTGAACACCGTCACTGTCGTGCCGTCCAGCGGAGAAATCACCTGCGGCAGCAGTTCTTCCACTTCCATCGTTTCAAGAGGTTCCACCACCGGTTCCGGCTCTACCGGCTCCTGTACCTGAACCTCTTCCGGCTCTTTTTCCACCGGGTCTTCCTGCACCGGTGTCTGATCCACCACCGGCGTGGGATTCACCGTCTCCTGCACCGGCTGCTCGCCGCCGAAAAGTGCAAACCAGCCCAGCACACCAACCACCGCAAGACACAGCACAAGGGCTATGTAAAAGCCCCTGCCGCCGAACATTGCCCGGACCTTTCCGGAATCAAATCTGCTCATTTCATCTTTCCTCCGAAGCGCGCAGCGCTCCGCCGCCTGTTGCGGCCGACGGCTGGCCGAAATGGTACAAAAAGGACCTCTGCGTCCAGTATGGACAGCCCGAGGTCCTTTTATACATTTTCAGAAAGAAAGATGGATCGTTTACCCAATCTTATTCAAATTCGCCCTTCAGGCCGCGGGCAAAAAGAACCTGCAGCACCTCATCGGGGTTAACCTTTTCATAGAGGATATCATACACCGCACGGCAGATGGGCAGTTCCACGCCGTACTGCGCCCCCAATTCCAACAGGGCCTTGACCGTATAGTAGCCCTCGGCCAGCTTGGTATAACTTTCGCCGCGGATAAAGGACTCACCAAACTGACGGTTATGGCTCCAGCGGGAGAAGACCGTGGCTTCATAGTCACCCAGATGGCACAGGCCGTAGGCCGACAGCTCGCTGCCGCCCATTGCCCGGATCAGCCGCGCCACCTCCCGCGTACCACGGCTCATCAGCGCTCCCTTGAGGGAAGACAGCCCCGCGCCGTCCAGCATACCGGCAGCAATACCCACCACGTTTTTGGCAGCGGCGCCCACCTCGTTACCGATCAGGTCGTTGCCGTAATAAAAGCGGATCAGCTCACCGGAAAATTCCTGCACCAGCCGCGCCTTGTTTTGCTCGTCATCGCTGTCAATCACCATGCAGTTGGGAATCCCGCGATAAAATTCCTGCACATGGCCGGGGCCCAGCCACACAGCCACACGGTTGCTGCTGTCCAGATTTTCCTTTGCGATCTGGCTCAGGCGGCGACCGGTACCGATCTCGATACCTTTCATGCACAGCACAAACGTCTTGTCCCGCAGCTGCAGCGGCTTGAGCTCATCCATCAGACGCTGCAGACCCTGAGAATTTACGGAAATAATAACGGTCTGCGCATCCTTCACAACAGACAGATCACAGCTCAGCGCCACCGATTCCGGCAGTTCCAGCAGGTCGTTTCTTCTGGTGGTCAGAAATGCCTGCATCCGCGCGGACTCTTTACGGCCGTACAGTGTCACATCATGGCCAATCTTATTCAGATACCAGGTGATCAGTGATCCCCATCGGCCGCAGCCAATCACACAAACGCGCATAGATACCCCTCCTTGGGAAGAAAAGATGAAAATAACCGGGACAGCTTTTTACTGTCCCGGTTATTCTATCACGAAATTGTGAACTTTTATACCCCTTATTTCACGATCAGCGTCTGACCGTCCATCTCTTCGGGGCAGGCAAGACCCATCACGTCGAGAATGGTGGGGGCGATGTCGGCCAGGCGGCCGGGGCGCAGCTCAGTGCCGGCGCCGCAAAGGATGAAGGGCACCAGGTTGGTGGTGTGGGCAGTCATGGGGCTTCCGTCGGGCTGCTTCATCTGTTCGGCGTTACCGTGGTCAGCGGTGACCATAGCGATGCCGCCCATCTTCAGCGTAGCATCCACCACACGGCCTACGCACTCGTCCACCGTCTCCACAGCCTTGACGGCTGCTTCCAGCACACCGGTGTGACCGACCATATCGCAGTTGGCGAAGTTGAGGATGATCACATCGTAGGCACCGGAGTTGATGCGCTCGACGCACTTGTCGCACACCTCAACGGCGCTCATTTCCGGCTGCATATCGTAGGTCGCCACCTTGGGAGAGGCCACCAGCACGCGATCCTCGCCGGGGTACTGCTTTTCCACGCCGCCGTTGAAGAAGAAGGTGACATGGGCATACTTTTCCGTCTCGGCGATGCGCAGCTGGGTCAGACCCAGAGAGCTGAGGTACTCACCCAGACCGTTCTCCACAAACTGACGGGGCCAGGCCACCAGCACATTGGGCATGGTAGCGTCGTACTCCGTGTTGCACACATAGGTAGTGGGGAAGAACTCGCGCTGGAAACCGTCAAAGGCGGGATCCACCAGAGCGCGGGTAATCTCACGGGCGCGGTCGGGACGATAGTTAAAGAAGATCACACTGTCACCGTCGGAAATGGTGCCTTCGCGGTCGCAGACCACAGGCTCCACAAACTCGTCGGTAATGCCGGCGGCATAGGTCTTCTCCACAGCCTTGACAGGATCGGCGTTCTGGACACCTTCGCCATAAACCATGGCATCATAGGCCAGCTGCACGCGCTCCCAGCGCTTGGCGCGGTCCATCACATAGTAACGGCCCATGACAGTGGCAATCTTGCCCACGCCGATCTCGGCGCACTTTTCCACGCACTGCTTGACGAAGTCGCGGCCGGAAGTGGGGGACACGTCACGGCCGTCCAGGAAGGCGTGGATATACACCTTCTTCAGACCCTTCTCTTTGGCCATGCGCAGCAGAGCCCACAGA
Source organism: Vescimonas sp. (assembly GCA_045650885.1). Lineage (GTDB taxonomy): Bacteria > Bacillota > Clostridia > Oscillospirales > Oscillospiraceae > Vescimonas. Next base: position 6,617 of record JAZRRQ010000104.1, read on the forward strand.
TGGTCCACGTGGGAGTGGACGCCGCCATCGCTCAGCAGGCCGTACAGGTGCAGGGCAGCGCCGTTTTCCAGACAGTTGTCCATGGCCTTATTATAGGCCTCGTTGACGAAGAAAGAACCGTTCTCGATGGCGCGGCTGATGCGGGGCAGATCCTGGAACACCACACGGGCGCCGCCGATATTGGTGTGGCCCACCTCGCTGTTGCCCATCTGGCCGTCAGGCAGACCCACATCCAGACCGGATGCAGACAGCGTAGTGTTGGCGTACTCTGCGAACAGACGGTCCAGCACCGGGGTGTTGGCCAGAGTCACAGCGTTGCTTCCGCTGGCAGACATCAGACCAAAGCCATCCATAATGATGAGCGTAGTCGGAGTTTTGTTCATAAGATCCTCGTTTCTGACTTTTGATAAAAAGTAGGAAGATTACTCCTGGTTAGCAGCGTTGATGATCTCCACAAACTCAGCGGGCTTGAGGGCAGCGCCACCGATCAGGCCGCCGTCGATGTCGGGCTGAGCCAGCAGCTCGGCAGCGTTGGAACCCTTCATGGAGCCGCCGTACTGGATGGTGAGGGAGCGGGCGATGCGGGCACCGTACAGGTGACGGACAGTGGTGCGGATGAAGGTGCAGACCTCAGCAGCCTGCTCAGCGGTAGCGGTCTTGCCGGTACCGATGGCCCACACGGGCTCGTAGGCGATGACGCACTTGCGCAGCTTCTCGGCAGCCACACCGGCCAGAGCGGACTTGACCTGCAGGGCGATCAGCTCCATAGTGATGCCCAGCTCACGCTGCTCCAGGCTCTCGCCCACGCAGATGATGGGGTGCAGGCCGGCTTCCAGAGCGGCATGGACCTTCTTGTTGACGGTGAAATCGGTCTCGCCGAAGTACTGGCGACGCTCGCTGTGGCCGATGATGACGTACTTGACGCCCAGATCCTTCAGCATGTCAGCGGACCACTCACCGGTGTAAGCGCCGGACTTCTCATAGAACAGGTTCTCAGCGCCGATGGACACGCGCATGTCCTTGAATGCCTTGGTGGCGGCGGAAATGTTGACGGCGGGCACGCACACAACAACGTCGCACCACTTGGCCTTGGGCATGATAGCCTTCAGCTCTTCGGCGAACTTCTTGGTCTCGGTAGCGGTCTTGTTCATCTTCCAGTTACCGGCGATGATGGTCTTGCGATATCTGCGGTTCATAATACAGTTACTCCTCTTCTTAATTATGATTTATATAAATTAAAATGATGCGCGAAATAATGTGGAAAGCTTTTGGAAATATTTTTTACTTGTCCAGCAGGCAAGCCACGCCGGGCAGTTCCTTGCCTTCCATAAACTCCAGAGAGGCGCCGCCGCCGGTGGAGATGTGGGTCATCTTGTCAGCATAGCCCAACTGCTGCACGGCAGCTGCGCTGTCGCCGCCGCCGATGATGGTGATGGCGTCGGTCTTGCTCAGAGCCTCGGCCACAGCCTCGGTACCCTTGGCAAAAGAGGCAAACTCAAACACGCCCATGGGGCCGTTCCAGATCACGGTGCCGGCATCCTTCACGGCGCTGCAGTACAGTTCCACCGTCTTGGGGCCGATATCCATGCCCTCCCAACCGTCGGGAATGCAGCCGGCTTCCACGGTCTGCACGTTGGCGTCGGGGCTAAACTTGTCGCCGCAGACAGTATCCACGGCCAGCAGCAGCTTCACGCCCTTGGCAGCAGCCTTATCCACCATCTCATTGGCATAGTCCTGCCAATCAGCCTCGAACAGGGAGTTGCCGATCTTGCCGCCCTTGGCAGCAGAGAAGGTATAAGCCATACCGCCGCCGATGATCACCGTGTCGGCGATCTCCAGCAGGTTGTTGATCACGCCGATCTTGGAGCTGACCTTGGAGCCGCCCAAGATGGCAACCAGAGGACGCTTGGGATTGGCCAGAGCGCCACCGATGAAGTCCAGTTCCTTCTGGATCAGGAAACCGGAAACGGCGGGCAGGTACTCAGCCACACCGGCAGTAGAAGCGTGGGCGCGATGCACAGCGCCGAACGCATCGGACACATAGACTTCAGCCATATCGGCCATAGCCTTGGCCAGCTTGGGATCGTTCTTGGTCTCACCCTTTTCAAAACGGGTGTTCTCCAGCAGCAGCACCTGGCCGGGCTGCAGAGCGGCAGCCTTAGTCTGGGCATCCTCGCCCACCACATCGGCGGCCATGATGACCTGGCGGCCCAGCAGCTCGCCGAGGCGTGCAGCAACGGGAGCCAGAGACAGCTCATCCAGAGACTTCTTCCACTTGGCCTCGGTGAGGGTAGCGGGATCCTTACCCTTTTCGGTCTGCTTCTGCACCCACTTTTCAAAGCTGGGCTGGGGCTTGCCCATGTGAGAGCAGGCGATCACAGCAGCGCCCTGCTCCAGCAGGTACTCGATGGTGGGCAGAGCAGCACGGATGCGCTTGTCATCGGTGATGACGCCGCTGCCATCCTTGGCCATGGGAACGTTGAAGTCGCAGCGCAGCAGCACTTTCTTGCCAGCCACGTTCACGTCCATAACGGTCTTCTTATTGTAGTTCATACGGACACTCTCCTTATTTACGTATGGAATGTGTTTATTCAGCTCCGGCCATCTCGCCGGTGCCGCTCAGGCCGGGAAAACCGGTCTGTCGCAGCGCCTCGTAAACGAGAACAGCCACAGAGTTGCTCAGATTCAGGCTGCGGGCCTCCTGCCGCATAGGCAGACGGATGCAGCGGTCATAATAGGCCATGCGAAACGTTTCCGGCAGACCTGCCGTCTCCTTGCCGAAGAACAGCCAGCAGCCGTCGCTCAACTCAGCCTCGCAGTAAGCCCGGGGCGCCTTGGTAGTGGCAAGCCACAGGTTTTTCTTCGCCTCAGGGTTGGCGGCGAAGAACGCATCCAAGTTTTCGTAGTCACGGATATCCACCAGATGCCAGTAGTCCAGACCGGCACGCTTTACGGCGCGGTCGGAAATGTCAAACCCCAACGGGCGGATCAGATGGAGTCTTGCGCCGGTGGCAGCGCAGGTGCGGGCAATGTTGCCGCAGTTCTGCGGAATCTCCGGTTCCACCAGAACGATATTCACCATTCCGCTTCCCCTCGCTCTCTCCATACCGGCTCAGGATAAAAAGGAGGTGTTTTCCTCTTACTTATCCCAAATCAGCCACTTTCCCCGCCATTTTGGGCGAGCCTTGCCTATTGTAATGCAAAGCAAAGAGAAATTCAACTGTTTCCTTACAGTTTTAGCAATTTTTTCTCAAAAATATAAAAGAATGGTGCTTCTTTCAGTTGAAAACTATCATCTTGACTGATTTTTTGTGCAGAACAGCCTTCTGCGCCGCCCTCTTTCCAGAAATTCTTAGTGGAAATTTCTTGAAAACTACTGGATTTTCCTGCAGACCCTGTTATAATGGAAGTATCTTTGGGATGGGGGTGCACCTTCGTATGAACAGCAAAGTCGCGATCTTTGATTTGAAGGCTGCCTCCGCGCCCGACTGCAAGCCGCTGATGCTGCACGAACTGCTGTTCTGTCCTGTTTTGACCTGGGTCTGCATGGAACTGTCCGTTCGCGGAATCCAGCGGTTTTTTGTCATTTGTGATGAAAAATGGAGGTCCAATGCTCAGCAGGCGCTGCAGGATGTGTGCGACACCGCGTTTTTCGACTGTGCCGAAGATGCCGCTGCCGCTGCCGACGGCTCTGTTTTGGTTCTCCCCTGCCCCGTACTGCCGATAGACGCTTTTTCTGTCAGTCCCATCTACACCGCCGATGCCGACGCCCTGCGCGCCCATCTGGCTGCAGGCAATCTTCTGGCTGCACGCCCCGCCGGCGCCGCGGAGAGCCTTTCTTTTCTGCCCTTCCGCTCGGCTGCCGAGCTGCAGCGCGCCATGCCCATTTGCCGGGAACATATCATCGGCCGCCACGCGCAGCAGGGTGTTTTTGTCATGGATACCGCCAACACCTATATTGATCCCCGCTGCACCATCGGCGCGGATGTGACCATTCTGCCCGGCACCATCCTGCAGGGAAACACCCGGATCGGCCGCGGCTGTCAAATCGGACCCAACACCATGATCCGCGACTGCCGGATCGGCGAGTATACCACCGTCAACGCCTCGCAGCTCAATGAGAGCACCGTAGGCAGTCACACCACCGTGGGACCCTTTGCCTACGTGCGCCCCAAGTGCGTCATCGGCGACAAGTGCCGCGTGGGCGACTTCGTGGAAGTGAAGAACTCCGTCATCGGCAACGGCACCAAGATTTCCCACCTGACCTACGTGGGCGACAGCGATGTGGGCGAGAAGGTCAACTTCGGCTGCGGCACGGTGACCACCAACTATGACGGACACCGCAAATTCCGCTGCACCATCGGCGACAATGTGTTTCTGGGCTGCAACACCAATCTGGTGGCCCCCGTGACACTGGGGGACGGCGCCTATACAGCCGCCGGCTCCACCATCACCGAGGATGTGGCACCTGATACCCTGGCCATTGCCCGGGCCAGACAGACCAACAAGCCCGGTTGGGCTGAACGCTTCCGCGCAAGCTGGAGCAAGGACAAAAAGTGAGCATCGGTCCTGCGGGACTGCTCAGATATATTTACCACGTGAGAACTTTTTTTGAATAAGAGAGAAAGCGAGTGTGTTTAAAAATGATTTCTCATGGCAAGGACATCAAGATTTTCACCGGTACCTCCAACCCCGCTCTGGCAGCTGAGATCTGCAAGTGCCTGGGCACCAGACTGGGCGACGCCGAAGTCAAGCGTTTTGCTGACGGCGAAGCCTCCGTTTCTCTGTACGAGACGGTTCGCGGCAGCGACGTGTTCCTGATCAACCCCACCTGCAAGCCTGTCAACGACAGCCTGATGGAACTGCTGGTCATGATCGATGCCTGCAAGCGCGCCTCCGCCGGCCGCATCACTGCCGTTATCCCCTATTTTGGCTATGCCCGCCAGGACCGCAAGCCCAAGAGCCGCGATCCCATCTCTGCCAAGCTGGTTGCCAACATGATCACCGCCGCCGGTGCTGACCGTGTGCTGACCATGGACCTGCACGCCGATCAGATTCAGGGCTTCTTCGACATCCCCGTGGACAATCTGCGCGGCAACCCCGTGTTCGTGGACTACTACGCCAAGAAGTTCGGCGAGAACTGCGAGAACATGGTCGTGGTCTCTCCCGACGTGGGCAGCGTGGCTCGTGCCCGCATCTTCGCTCAGAAGCTGCACATGGGTCTGGCCATCGTGGACAAGCGCCGTCAGAAGGCCAACCACAGCGAAGTCATGAACGTCATCGGTGACGTGGCCGGCAAGGACTGCATCATCTTCGACGACATGGTGGATACCGCCGGTTCTCTGTGCAACGCCGCCAAGGCCATCATGGAAGTGGGCGGGGCCAAGAGCGTGTACGCCTGCGCCACCCATGCTCTGCTCAACGGTCCTGCCATCGAGCGTCTGAACAACAGCGTCATCACCGAGTTCGCTTTCCTGAACACCAACCCCGTGGAATGCGGCAACGGCTGCGACAAGATCAAGTATCTGTCTGTGGCTCCCATGTTCGCCGAAGCTATCGAGCGCGTCTATCAGGAAATTTCCATTGCAAAGCTGTTCAACTGAGCAAAAATATGATATAATGAATGGGCCGTCCTGCAGGACGGCCCATTTCCATATTCTTTTCCCGAATCGAGGAAGCTTTTATGTTTTTTAACCGCAACAAAACCGGCAGCGTTACCTGGCTGGTGGTGGGTCTGGGTAACCCCGGCTCCAAATACGAACACACACGGCACAACATGGGTTTTCTGGCGTTGGATGCACTGGCCGCCAAAGAGAAGTTCCAGTTCAATAAGCTGCGCTTCAAGGCCTGGACGGCAACGGCAGATCTGGGCGGCGAGAAGGTTCTGGTGATGAAACCCCAGACCTACATGAACCTCTCCGGTGAATCCGTGGGTGAGGCAGCGCGGTTCTACAAGATCCCCGCCGACCATGTGCTGGTCATCAGCGACGACATCTCTCTGCCCACCGGTAAGCTGCGCATTCGGCCGGGCGGCAGCGCCGGCGGCCACAACGGTCTCAAGAGCATCATCCAGCACTTGGGCAGCGACCAGTTCCCCCGCATTAAGGTAGGCGTCGGCATGCCCCAGCACGCCGAGCACGAGGTGGTGGACTGGGTCATCGGCAAGCGCCTGGGCGAAGACGCCAAGATCC
>JAZRRQ010000105.1:0-5461 GCA_045650885.1 Vescimonas sp.
TACTATAATATTATAATGAAGGAGTATGTTTACTTATGGCACAGTTTGTAAAATTGCAGGCCGAAGGTCTGCAGCCCCTGCGCAGTATCGACGAGCGTGTGCTCTCTTACAATGTTGAGATGACCGAGGTCACCGGCGGTACTTTCTGGAAGGCTTACACCGATGCACAGGTGGACGGAACAGAGGCGTTTCCTGTAATCAAGGATTGGTCCAACATGGGCAATCTGCAGCAGTGGTACGATCCCATCGACACCACCAACCCCCGGCTGATCAAGCCGGCTAAGGAACTGGGCACTGCCTGGGTTCGTGTTTCCGGAACCTGGGCAAATAAAACCTATTATGACTTTGAGGGCAAATATGCTGACGGTACCGTTCCTGAGGGTTTCCAGAATGTGCTGACCAAGCAGCAGTGGCTGAACCTGCTGGACTTTGTCAAGGCTGTGGACGGAAAGCTGCTGGTCTCCATTGCCAACTGCCCCGGCATCCACGCCGCCGACGAACCCATGCCCTTTGATCAGGCGGAGCTGCTGTTCCGCACCTCCAAGGAGTACGGCGTGCCCATCGCCGCGGCCGAGTTTACCAACGAGCCCAATATGATCGCCCTTAGCGGTCTGCCCCAGGGCTATACCGCGGCCGACCATGCCCGTGACCACGACCTCTTCGGTGCATGGCTGAAGGAGAACTATCCCGAGTGCCTGTTTGTGGGCCCCTGCACCGGGGGCGATATCAATCTCTTCGACTCGCTGACGGGTGCCGGCGGCGGTATGGCGGCCGGTTTCCAGATGGTTACCACCGAGGAGCTGCTGGGCGAATACAAGTCTCCCATGGACGTGTTCAGCTACCACTATTATAACGGCGTGTCCGAGCGCGGTGCCGCCATGGGCGGCCACTGGCCCTATGAGGCCATTTTGTCCGAGCAGTATCTGGCAGTGGCCGGCAGCTGCGCCCGCCAGTATGTGGCTCGCCGTGACCGCTATGTACCCGGCGGCCAGATGTGGGTCACCGAGTCCGGTGACGCCGGCTGCGGCGGCAATACCTGGGCCTCCACTTACTGCGATGTGCCCCGTACCCTCAACGAACTGGGCGAGTTCTGCACCATCACCGACGGCATCATCTTCCACAATACGCTGGCCTCTTCCGATTACGGCTATCTCAAGCACGGTACCTTTGTACCCCGTCCCAACTATTTCGCCGTGCTGCTGTGGAACCGTCTCATGGGCAGCACCTGTTATGCCTCCGGTGTGGAGAATGGGGAAGGCGCCCATGTCTATTGCCACTCCCGCAAAGACGGAAAGCCCGGTTTCAGCTATCTGGTCATCAACAATTCTGCCGAGACGACCACTGTCGCCCTGCCCGGCGAGGCGGAGGTCTATGCCCTCACCGGCAACGGCAAGCTGCGCAGCCGCACCATGCTGCTCAACGGCAAGGAACTGGTGCTGGGCCAGAACGATGCGCTGCCCCAGCTGGCCCCTGTCAGCGCCGCAGGCACCGTGGAGATTGCTCCCGGCGGCTGCACCTTTATCGTGGTGTAATACCGCACATCAAAAGAGAGGGCCGTGTCAAACGGTCGGCTTTTTTCTTGCCAAGGAGGGAAAAACTTGCTTTTTGTGATATTAGTCACAGAAAAATGGACTCTTTTTGGGTAGACTTAAATCAGATAACAAAGAAAGGAGCTGACAGCAATGGCAGCTAACAATATTAACGCAGGTAAATTCAAAGAATTGATCCACGGCGAAAAGCCGGTTCTGGTAGACTTCTGGGCTCCCTGGTGCGGCTACTGCCGCCGGATCGGTCCTGCTTACGACCTGATCGCCGCCCAGTACGGCGAAGAGCTGGAAGTGGTGAAGGTGAACATTGACGAAGAGCCGGAACTGGCCGATGCCTGGAAGATCGAAGTGATCCCCACGCTGGTGTTCTACCGGAACGGACAGGCCGTCGATTCTGTCACGGCCCCTCAGTCCAAGGCCGACATCGAGCGCTTTATCAAAGAAGGTTTGGCACGATAAGGCAAACAAAAACAGCGAAAGGAGGCGCCGGATATGAACGAGCGTCGCATCTATGATATGATCGTCGTGGGCGGAGGACCCGGCGGATACAGCGCAGCGCTCTACGCTGCCCGCGCCGGTCTTTCCACTGTGGTGCTGGAAAAGCTGTCTGCCGGCGGGCAGATGGCACTGACCACCCGGATCGACAACTATCCCGGTTTTGAAGAGGGAATAGACGGCTTTGAACTGGGTGAAAAGATGCAGGCGCAGGCCCACCGTTTCGGCGCTGTTACGGAGTATGCTGAGGTTTACCGCGTGAACCTTGCTTCCAACCCGAAGGTCATTGAGACCAGCGAAGGCAGTTTTTATGGAAGAACGGTGGTCATTGCCACCGGTGCAAATCCGCGGGAGTTGGGTCTGGTGGGCGAGCGGGAACTGGTAAGCCGCGGTGTTGCCTACTGCGCCGCCTGCGACGGTATGGCCTACCGCGGCAAGACGGTGGTAGTGGTCGGCGGCGGAAACTCCGCTGTGGGCGATGCACTGCTGCTTAGCCGCATTGCAAAAAAGGTGATCATTGTCCACCGCAGAGATACGCTGCGTGCCACTAAAATCTACCACGATCAGTTGCTGAAAGCCGGGAACGTGGAGTTTCGCTGGAACAGCACCGTTGCAGAGCTATTGCATCAGGAGAAAGTCACCGGTGTCCGGTTGCAGAACGTGCTGACAGGGGACGAGGAGACGATTTCCTGTGACGGCGTGTTCGTCAGCGTGGGCAGAAAGCCTGTCACTGAATTTCTGGCCGGCGAGCTGGAATTGGACCGCAGCGGCTACGTGGTGGCGGATGAGTCCACCGCGACCTCTGTCTCCGGCGTTTATGCGGTAGGCGATGTGAGGACGAAACTGCTGCGGCAGGTGGTCACGGCTGTGGCTGACGGTGCCATAGCTGTTCATATGGCAGAGGAATATCTGGCGCAGGAAGCATGAGTGCCATAGAATGACGCAAAAAAAGAACTGACGGATTTCCGTCAGTTCTTTTTTTGTGTTGCAAAACAGTCATTAGAAACCGAAATAATTTACGGCGTTGCGGTAGCAGATATCCTCCACCATCGCGCCCAGCGTCTCCATGTCGCAGGGATACTGGCCCTGTTCCACCAGCGTGCCGATCTTGTTGCACAAAATGCGGCGGAAATACTCGTGGCGGGTGAAGGAGGTGAAGGCGCGCGAGTCGGTCAGCATACCCACCGAGCCGGAGAGGAGACCGGTCTCCATCAGCTGGTCGATCTGCTCGCTGATGCCGCGGATGTGGTCGAGCAGCCACCATGCCGCGCCGTACTGCACGCGGGCACCGTCGGCGGCATAGTTCACCGCCATGGTAGCGAGCATGGCGCTGTCGGCGGGGTTGAGGTTATAGAGGATGGTGCGGGGCAGATGACCGGCGCGGTCAATGTCACTGAGGAAAGCGCTCAGCGCAAAGGGATCGGTGGCCTCGCCAATGCTGTCGCCGCCGGCGTCCGGGCCGAAGGAGGCCATCAGACGGGGGGAATTGTTGCGGATGGGTCCCAGATGCAGCTGCATGGCAAGGTCGCGCTTCGTGTATTCTTCGGCAAGGAAGCGCAGCAGACCGCCCTGATACACGGCGATCTCCTCCTCGGTGAGGACTTCGCCGCGCAGTGCCTTGTCCATCACGGCGGCGGCATCGCCCACCGCGTAGCGGAAGTGGATGAAGCCGTGGTCGGTGACGCGGCAGCCCACAGCGCAGAAGAAGTCCAGCGCACCGCGCAGCGCGGTCAGCAGGCTCGCCCAGTCGCGGATTTCGCCGTAGCGTGCGCCCAGTTACTCCAGCGCCGTCTTCCATGCCGCCTGATCGATGTGGAGGAGGCGGTCGGGACGGAAGGAAGGCAGCGTGCGGAAGGGGAGGGCGGTGTCGGCAGCCAGCTTTTCGTGCCACTGCAGCGTGTCGGCCGGATCGTCGGTGGTGCACAGGATCTTCACCTGCATCTTGTCCAGCAGCGATACGGCGTCAAAGCCTTCGCCCTGCAGCATTTGGCAGGTGGCATCCCAGATCTCCCGGGCGGTGTCGCCGGTGAGGGGGGTGGAGATGCCGAAATAGCGCTGTAGCTCCAGATGTGCCCAGTGATACACGGGGCTGCCGATGAGCCGGGGCATGATGGAGGCGAAGCGGTAGAACTTCTCCCACTCCGGTGCGCTGCCGGTGACAAACTCCTCCGGCACACCGCACACCCGCATGCACCGCCACTTGTAGTGGTCGCCCTCCAGCCACAGCTGGGTCAGGTTCTCGTAGCGGCGGCGGTTGAAGATGTCCTTGGGGGACAGGTGGTTGTGATAGTCGATGATGGGGCAGCCCTCGGCGTACTCGTGGAACAGACGGCTGGCCGTTTCGTTGGTGAGGAGGAACTCCTCATTCATAAAAGCTTTCATCTCAGAACTTCTCCCGGTTGATCCACAGTCCCAGAGCGGGATTGGGGATGAAATAGATCTCCTCACCGTCGGGGAGGGTGTTGTAGCCGTACTGCAGCTTTTCGGGGTCGTAGCGGCGCACCATCTCGTCGTAGTCGGCGGACTGGAAGCCCACGCCCTCAATCTCTTCGCGGCTGATGTTCTTCACCGCGTAGGTGATGGTGAACCGGTCGTCGGACGAGCCGTGGATCAGATGGGCCGCAGCGCCCATGTTGGCTCGCAGATCCTCGTTCTCCGCCTTTTCAAACTGCTCCAGCGTGTGGACGCGGCCGCGGTAGCCGTACTTGCGGATCAGCTGATCCACCGTTTCGTCCTCGCCAAAGCGCTCAATGCCGGGTGCCAGCACCAGCAGCTCACCGCCGTCGGCGATGGCCATGCGGGTGCGGTAGACGGACTTGTTGCCCAGCCACGTGCTTTTGAACTCGTCGGGGGTCAGGTACACCACGCACTTTTTGATGCCGGTGTCCACAAAGTCGATGTTCTTTTCCTGTGCCAGTTCGATGGCGGCCTCCAGCACTTTTCGGGTGTCGCCGATGAACAGGCCGTGGGTGCGGATGTTGCCCCCCGGTGCGGTGCAGACCGTCAGCACAAAGAGGATGGGGCGGTCTTTGAGGAAATGCTCCATACCGTAGTCGAAGATACGGCGCACGGGGGTGTGGTCCTTGCCCATCATCCGCTCCATGCCGTACACGGCACCCACCATGTGGCTCTTGTTGATCATGTCGCTGCCGCCCACGCCCACGAACAGGTTCTTGGAGTGGTTGGCCATGCCGATGACCTCATGAGGAACCACCTGACCCGGAGAGATGATGAGATCGTACTTCTCATCCATGATGAGCCGGTTGACCTCCACGCTGACGGGGTCATGCCAGAGGCCCTCGGTAATTTCCTCCAGGTAATCGGCGGGGACTTCCCCCAGCTTCACCACGTCGCTGCGCCAGTTATGGGGGATAAACGCTTCATAGGGGATATCCCCGAACATTTTCGCCGCTTCCTCC
>JAZRRQ010000106.1:0-2740 GCA_045650885.1 Vescimonas sp.
TAGATCTCCATCCACTCGGCCTCGAAAGCCACAGTGTTGATGAGATACATCACCGCCTCTTGCGGGATGGAATTCAGGATGCTGTCGATCATACCGTCGGTGTTTTGGTTCACCCACTGGTTGATGTCCCGCACGGTGGAATTGTTAAAGGGCGCGGCGTAGATACCGGCACCGTAGTAGTCGGCGTTGGTCTGCAGAAAGTCCGGCTGCACCGTGAAGCTCTCGTCCTCGGTCAGCCAGATGGAGTTGGCGGCGTGAAGCTTGAACTTCTTGTCCTGAGGCAGTTGGGTAAGATAAGTGCTCAGCCAGTGGTTGATCTCTTCGGTGCGCATACCCAGCACCGCTTCCATCTGCGCCTTCGTCTCGCCCACGGCGCCATTGGCCGTCATACCGAGGGCGTACAGCACGGACAGGGGAGAGAGGATGGTGGTCTTTTCACCGTCGTCACAGGCCTGCATCAGGCGCAGGGCGAAATCGGTGACGGCCAGATTTCCCGAGTCGGAGAGCGCCGGTTTGGCACTCAGTTCCCGGGGCGTCACGCCGCGCATCAGATCGCGGCTGCTCGCGCCGCTGCAGCCTGCCAAAGACAACAGCATCGCGCAGCATAGGAGCAGCGCCGCCATGCGGCGCAGGATCGTCTTTTTCATGGTCGTGCCTTCCTTCCCACTATCCTCAGTTCACTTCCGCGCCGCCCCATTCCACCACGGTGAAGCCGTGGCGCTCGGGGGCGGTGAGGGTCTGGGGCGCAATATCCACCGCCTGCTCCAAAGGCTTCCACGCCATGAAGACGCGCAGCAGCGTGTCGGGGGTGGGTTGGATGGTGAGACGGGCGCTGTCGGTGTAGCGCTCGGTCTGGAAGGCGATCAGGTTATATGCGTTGCCTTCCATCCGGGGCAGCCAGTAGATGAGAAATTCGTTGGCTTCCTTGTCTGTCAGACCCAGCTGGCGCAGGGCAGACTCCAAAAAGGCGGCGGTTTGGCTGCCTGCCACGCAGAAGCCGCGGGAGAAGTCGTATGCTTCGCCGCCCTCGCCCTCCCAGAACAGGCAGTAGTATGCCCGGCCCGATGCGTCGCGCAGCGTGCCGTCGGGAGACGCGGTGACGCGCCAGCCGTCACCGTAGGCGGGGTAGGTGGCGGTGAGGACGCCGTCGTAGTCCAGCTGTACGGTGACGTCCGTTTCTTCCGTGGGGTAGAGGTAGATCACAGGTTTTTCCGGTGCTACCGGCTCGTTAAAAAGGCGGCAGGCGGTGAGGGAAACGATACACAGCAGGGCAAGAACCAGAGCAAACACTTTTTTCATGGAAATACGCCTCCTTATCGTTGTTACTTCTTTAGACGAAGCGGCGCAGGGAAAAGTTCCGCAGTTTTCCTTTTTATGTGTGTCATTTTACCATATATTGCGCGGCAGGGGAGAAGATTAAGAATTAGGAATTAGTGATGGGACATCATAGCGCTGACGCTTACGCACTCTCTGCCATGCCGATGGCGTGTCCTGTCTTCGACGACCCTCTTTCTTTCCACCAGCGGAGTCCGACTCGCTGCGCTCGCTGGATGCGCTCCGTCAGCCAAAAACTCATCGCGCAAGCGCTCGCGTTAGTGAGCGGCGGAGCGGGTTGGATGCTGCGGCAATACCACGTTTAGGACAAGTTTCTGCGTGCCAATTACGCGTGGAAAAGAGCTGCATTTTGTGAGCAGTAAGACGTGCAAAGGAAGGGTGGAAACCATGGGTTTCCACGGGCGTTTTTGGTGACTTTTGTTGCTCTTGACAAAAGTCACCCTGCGGAGCAAGGACAAGCCGATTCTCCGCAGGGATCACCACCTATCCCACCCCGAAAACAGCCCTTTGGCCGCTTCCGGGAAATTCTCCCTTTACACCACTACAATTCTTGGATATAATAAAGTGTCAAGTTGTTTGCAAAGGAGGGCGTGAGATATGAAGATCAACCAGATCAAGGTGGGTGCCATTTTGTCCTACCTGTCCATGGGTCTGAGCACCGTCATCTCCCTGATCTATACCCCCATCATGATCGCCCGACTGGGCGACAGTGAGTACGGTGTATATAACCTGGTGCTGCCCATCATCTCCTACCTCAACCTGCTCAGCTTCGGTCTGGGCAGCGCCTATGTGCGCTACTACTCCCGCTTCAAGGTGGAGGATAATAAAGAGGGCATGGCCCGCATCAACGGTATGTTCCTCATCACCTACTCCGTGCTGGGCACGCTGGTGCTGATCATCGGCTTCACCCTGTCGTTCTACGGCCAGATCATCTTCGGCAGCAAGCTGACACCGGATGAGGTGGCTCTGGGCGAAAAGCTGCTGCGGATCATGACCGTCAACGCCGCCCTCTATTTCCCGGTGAGCGTCTTTGAATCCCATGTGACCATCAACGAGCGCTATCTCTTCCAGAAGATCGTCTACATGGGTAAGCAGGTGCTCAACCCCCTCATTATGATCCCTCTGCTGCTGCTGGGCTTCCGCTCCGTGACCATGACGGTGACGGCCCTGGTCTTTACCGTCCTCAGCGGCGTTATCAATATCTACTACTGCCTCGTCAAGCTCCATATGCCCTTCAACTTCCGCCGCTATGACTTCAAGCTCATGCGGGAAATGATGGGCTTCACCTTCTACGTCTTTTTGGGCATCGTGGTGGAAAACATCAACTGGTCCATCGACCGGCTGATGATGGGCTGGGTCCACGGCACCACCGCCGTCACCATCTACACGGTGGCAAGCCAGCTCA
>JAZRRQ010000107.1:0-2048 GCA_045650885.1 Vescimonas sp.
GTGTTCCCCAAGTCCGCCCCCGCTTTCGAGGGAGACAAGCCTGCCTTCATCGAGTGCATCCGCAAGGCACTCTACGCCTCCAAGATCGTCTCCTACGCACAGGGCTACACGCTGATGCGCACCGCTGCTAAGACCCACAACTGGAACCTCAACTACGGCGGCATCGCCCTCATGTGGCGCGGCGGCTGCATCATCCGCAGCGTGTTCCTGGGCAAGATCAAGGAAGCTTTTGACAAGAATCCCGAGCTGGTGAACCTGCTGATGGACGACTACTTCGCTCAGGTCATCGAAGAGCTGGTGCCCGCATGGCGCGAGGTCATCTCCTACGCCGTGAAGGTGGGTATCCCCATGCCGGCTTTCTCCTCCGCTCTGAGCTATTTTGACGGCTACACCACCGAGTGCCTGCCGGCCAACCTGCTGCAGGCCCAGCGCGACTATTTCGGCGCTCACACCTATGAGCGCACCGACTGCCCCCGTGGTCAGGTGTTCCACACCAACTGGACCGGCAAGGGCGGCAGCACCCACTCCACCACCTACAACGCCTGATGCAACGGGAGGAACGATCCATGATGCAGCTTCCCATGAAGCCGGAACTGTCCGGCAAGGTGGCCGTGGTCACCGGCGGCGCAGGCGTGCTGTGCCGTGAATTTGCCAAGGCGCTGGCGCTGTGCGGCGCTAAGGTGGCCATCCTCAACCGCACTGTGTCCAAGGCTGAGGACGTAGTGACCGAGATCCGCGCCATGGGCGGCGAGGCCATGGCCGTGGGCGTGAACGTCACCGACAAGGCAAGCGTGGAGGCCGCCCACGAGGCGGTGCTGGCCGCTTACGGTAAGTGCGACATTCTCATCAACGGCGCCGGCGGCAACAGCCCCCGGGCCACCACCGATAAGGAATACTTTGAAATGGGCGATCTAGACAGCGAGACCAAGTCCTTCTTCGATCTGGGTGAGGAGGACGTGGAGTTCGTGTTCAACCTGAACTTCATCGGCACGCTGCTGCCCACTCAGGCTTTCGCCCGTGACATGGTGGGCCGTGAGGGCTGCACCATCGTCAACGTCAGCTCCATGAACGCCTACACTCCCCTGACCAAGATCCCCGCCTATTCCGGCGCCAAGGCTGCCATCTCCAACTTTACCCAGTGGCTGGCAGTCCACTTCAGCCGCGTGGGTATCCGCGTCAACGCCATCGCCCCCGGCTTCTTCTCCACGGCACAGAACGCCAAGCTGCTGTGGAACGCCGACGGCACCCCCACCGCCCGCACCGGCAAGATTCTGGCCGCTACCCCCATGGGCCGCTTCGGCGCTGCCGAAGAGCTGCTCGGTACGCTGCTGTATCTGGTGGACAACAACGCCTCCGGTTTCGTCACCGGCGTTGTCATCCCCGTGGACGGCGGTTTCAGCGCCTACAGCGGCGTGTAAGACATCATATCCCCCACCGACAGTCCGCCGCAGCCCTCCGCCGCGGCGCACTGCGGGGCATACAGGAGGTCATTATGGAAAAATTTGTTTACGCCGCCTCGCAGCAGGGCTTGAGCCGTGAGGAGATCCGCAGCGCGCTGCTGGAAAGTCTCGAAGGCCGCACGCTGCGCCGCGCGCTGATTATCCCCCCCGATTTTACCCGCTTCCACTCCAACACCGGTTTCATCACCAACGTCTACTACCACGCGCTGGTGGACATGGGCTGCGCGGTGGATATCCTGCCGGCACTGGGTACCCACGTGCCGGTGACGCAGGAAGAAGCCGCCATCATGTTTGGCGACATCCCCTATGAAAAGTTTATCCCCCACAACTGGCGCAGCGATGTGATGCGTCTGGGCGAAGTGCCTGCCGCATTCCTTGAAGAAGTCACCGAGGGTCTGTGGCACGAGAGCGTGGACGTGGAGATCAACCGTCTGGTGATGGACGAGTCCTACGATCTGATCATCTCCCCCGGTCAGGTGGTGCCCCATGAGGTCATCGGCATGGCCAACCACTCCAAGAACCTGTTCGTGGGCGTGGGCGGCAGCGACATGATCAACAAGAGCCACATGGTGGGTGCCGTGTACGGCA
>JAZRRQ010000108.1:0-4560 GCA_045650885.1 Vescimonas sp.
GCGCCACGGCTCCTTTTTCATATCGTTTCCTCCCAAAACAGTTCATCCAGCGTGCAGCCCAGCGCATGGCAGATGGCAAGGCACAAACGGATGGTGGGGTTATAGTCGCCCTTTTCAATGGCGTTGATGGTCTGGCGGGAGACGCCCACCGCCTCGGCCAGCTGCTGCTGCGACCAGTCCTTTGCGGCGCGGGCAGCTTTGAGTTTGAGATTTTTCATTCCTCGTCCTCCTCTTTGTCGCTGCGACGCTTGAGAAGGATGGCGATCAGCACCGCGGAGAACACCACGATGCAGGCGGGGTTGATGACCGCCGTGGTCAGCTGGCCGTTTTCGATAAAACTACCGTCCACGGCGTTCATGACAGTGACGGGCACCTGACACAGGGTCACGATCGAGAAAATCAAGAGGGCGCTGCGGGGCGTCTGTTTCGCCGTGAAGTAGGCATCGCGTCGGATGCACTCCACCACAAACACGGCCACCGAGGCAAACATACACAAGAAACAATCCACACCCGGCTTTGCCCAGTGGATGTCCAGCACGCCGCAGACAATGCCGTTGACGCACAGCAGCAGCACAAGCGCAAGATAGGCCCGCTGAGCAGCAGCTCCGCGCTGCAGCTGCTGGCGCTCGTCGTAGTCACCCGGCTGCACGCCGCGGCGCTTTTGCATCGTCCGAACCAGGATCGAGACGATGGCCACCGCCAAAATACCCGCGCCAAAGCCGATATACCAGCTCAAACTCATTTCGTCCATTTGAAGTTCCTCCTTCTTTGTTCTGGGGCTATCCTACCACACGCCTTACACTTTGTCAAGTATATATTACATTTTGTCATACTATAACTGACAAAATATGACTTGCGCGGCGGCTGCGATGGGATAAAATGGGTGGGCGGCCGGCACGTACAGGCGCCACAGAGGAAGGCCGCAGCGCACGCAGAGCCGGGTAAGAAACCCTCCACACACTGCTTTCTGACGCAAATTTCGACAAAAGCGGCGGCAACTGTCAGTTTTTCATTGCTTTTATGAAAATTTGTGGTATACTATCAGTTGTATAAAACTGCATTTCGCTTCCCAAGTACTGGGCGGCGGCATTTGTCATGCCCGAAAAAGGGCCTTTTATGCGTTTTGCCGCCTTTTCTGCGCCGCTCTGCGCGCTGCGCCGATGTCCCGGTATGAAGCTTTTTCTGTGCGGGCAAACTATGTACCGCTAACTTACGACCTATAGAGAGGGTGCCTACTTTGAATCAGTATATCATTAACGGTAACCAGCCGCTGTTTGGCGAGGTAACCATCAGCGGTGCCAAAAACGCCGCCGTGGCCATTATTCCCGCCGCACTGATGGTGGACGGCGTGTGCCGCATTGAGAATATCCCTCAGATCAGCGACGTGACGCTGCTGTTCTCCATTCTCGATGAGCTGGGCGCACGGGTGCGCGTTCTCAACCAGCACGCGGTGGAGATCGACAGCCGCCACATCCATTCCACCAAGCCCTCTGTGGACCTGGTGCGTAAGATCCGCGCCTCCTACTACCTGATCGGCGCACTGCTGAGCCGTTTCGGCGAGGCCACTGTGGCCATGCCCGGCGGCTGCAACTTCGGCGTGCGTCCCATCGACCAGCATGTCAAGGGCTTCAAGGCGCTGGGCGCCGAGGTGAGCGAGGGCAACTATGTCCACGCCGTTGCCAAGGCGGAAAACGGCCGCCTGCAGGGTGCTCCCGTCTATCTGGACGTGGTCACGGTGGGCGCCACCATGAACGTGATGATGGCCGCCGCTCTGGCTGAGGGCACCACCGTCATCGAAAACTGCGCCAAGGAACCCCACATCGTGGATCTGGCCAACTTCCTCAACCCCATGGGCGCCGACATCAAGGGCGCCGGTACCGACACCATCAAGGTGCGCGGCGTGGAGACGCTCTCCGGCGGTACCTACTGCATCATCCCCGACCAGATCGAGGCCGGCACTTATATGACGGCTGTGGCTGCCACCGGCGGTCAGCTGCTCATCAAGAACGTGATCCCCAAGCACATGGACTGCATCAGCGCCAAGCTGATGGAAATGGGCGTTTACGTGGAGGAGATGGACGACACGCTGCTGGTACGCCGTACCGGTCCGCTGCAGCGCACCAACGTCAAGACCCAGCCCTACCCCGGTTTCCCCACCGATATGCAGCCCCAGATCGCAGCTGTACTGGCGCTGGCTCAGGGCACCAGCATGGTGACCGAGGCTGTGTGGAGCAACCGCTTCCGCTATGTGGATGAGCTCAAGCGTCTGGGCGCTCAGATTCAGGTGGATGGCCGCGTGGCCGTTATCGAGGGCGTGGATCACTTTGAGGGTGCGCCCATCGAGGCCTGCGACCTGCGTGCAGGCGCTGCCATGGTGGTGGCGGCTCTGGCCGCACACGGCACCACCGAGATCAGCAACGTGCAGTTTATCGAGCGCGGCTACGAAGATCTGGTGGGCAAACTGCGCGCCGTGGGCGCCGACATCCGCATCGTGGATGTACCGGACGAGACGCTCTGCGCTGAGAGCATCGGCTAAAAATCTTCATTGCGTGTTTCCCACAACGCCGTTTGGCATCTGAAATAATGCATCTTTTGCGGCGTTCACTCGGCTTATCCCCTGTGAACGCCGTTTTTCGTGACATATTTGAGGTATAATCCATTGATGACCCTGTACACCATCGCCAGCGGCTCGGAGGGCAACTGCCTGCTGCTGCGCTGCGGCGAGACCAATCTGCTGATCGATGCCGGTATTTCCACCCGGCGCATCAAAATAGCGCTGTCCCAACTGGGACTGACCATGGAGGATATCCATGCCATCCTCCTCACCCACGCCCACACCGACCACACGGCGGCGCTGGGCACGCTGTGCAAGTATCACACGACGCCTCTGTACACCTCCGTTGGTGCAGCGGCGCAGATCTGCGACAAGTTCGGCGCGGCACAGCAACAAATGCACATCGTCCGGGTAAATGAGACCTTTGCCATCGGCAGTCTCACCGTCACACCCTTCCCCACCTCCCACGACGCCTGGGGCAGCATCGACTATCGTCTCGACGGCGAGGGCGGCAGCGTGGGCATCCTCACCGACACCGGCTACGTCACCGATGAGGCTTTTGAAACGCTGATGGGCGTGAATCTTCTGGTGCTGGAGAGCAACTATGACGTGGAATGGCTGCGCTCGGGGCCGTACCCCTACCATCTCAAAGAGCGCATTCTGGGCGATCGCGGCCATCTGAGCAACGACGATGCCGCCCACTTTGCCGCCGAGATGGCGCGCCGCGGCACGAAGGAGATCGTCCTGGCTCACCTGAGCCGGGAGAACAACACACCCGAGCGGGCGCGCAGCACCGTGCAGCGTGCGCTAGACGCGGCGGAGCAGACGGTTCGACTCAGCGTGGCGCCCCGCAGCGAAGTGAGCCGGTGCTATGAAGTGGAGGGCGCAGCATGCAGAAAGTAACCATCCTGTGCGTGGGCAAGCTGAAGGAAAAATTCTACACCGAGGCCAGCGCCGAGTACTTAAAGCGCCTGCAGCGCCACTGCAAGTGCGAGATTGTGGAACTGCCGGAATACCGCCTGCCCGATGACCCCTCCCCTGCCGAGATCCAGAAGGCGCTGGCGACGGAGGCTGCCGCCATCCGGGAAAAGCTGCCCCGTGGCGGCGCGGTGGTGGCCATGTGCATCGAGGGAAGAAGCTGCTCCAGTGAGGAGCTGTCGCGCCGCATGGCGGACTTCGCCGTGGCCGGCAAGACGCAGGTCACCTTCCTCATCGGCGGCAGCGTGGGACTGGACGCGCAGCTCAAGCAGCAGGCCGACTGGCGGCTTTCCATGTCGCCCATGACCTTCCCCCACCACATGGCTCGTGTCATGCTTTTGGAGCAGATCTACCGCGCTTATCAGATCCAGCAGGGCACGCGGTACCACAAGTGAGGAACCATTCATCCGTTTAACAAAACCGAAAGGAGTTTTTTCAATATGTCCTACATGAAAGAATACGAAAAGTGGTTGAATAGCGGCGTGCTGTCCGACGAGGAACTGGCCGAGCTGCGCGCTATCGCCAATGATCCCAAAGAGATCGAGAGCCGTTTCTACGGTCCTCTGGAGTTCGGTACCGCCGGCCTGCGCGGCACCATGAAGATGGGCCTTCACCAGATGAACGCCTATGTCATCCGCTGGGCCACTCAGGGCTTTGCCGAGATCATCGCTGCCGAGGGCGAAGAGGCCAAGCAGCGCGGCGTTGCCATCTGCATGGACTGCCGCAACAACTCCGACATCTTTGCCCGTGAGGCCGCCTGCGTCTGCGCCGCCAACGGCATCCACGTGCGCCTGTTTGAGAGCCTGCGTCCCACCCCCGAGCTGAGCTTCGCCGTGCGGGAGTACAACTGCCAGGCCGGCATCAACGTCACCGCCAGCCACAACCCCAAGGAGTACAACGGCTACAAGGTCTACTGGGCCGATGGCGCACACCTGCCCCCTCAGCACGCCGATGCCGTGGCCGAGCGTCTCTCCAAGATCGACATCTTTGCCGACAGCAAGACCATGGACTTTGACGAGGCCGTGGCA
>JAZRRQ010000109.1:0-4343 GCA_045650885.1 Vescimonas sp.
ATCCTTCTTGACCAGCTTGCCATCAAACAGGTTCATGCGGGGCATGCCGATGAAGCCAGCGACGAACAGGTTGGAGGGATGATCGAACACTTCCTGAGGAGTACCGATCTGCTGAATGAAACCGTCCTTCATGATGACGATACGATCGCCCAGAGTCATAGCCTCGGTCTGGTCGTGGGTAACATAGATGAAGGTGGTGTCGATACGCTCACGCAGCTTGATGATCTCAGCGCGCATCTGGTTACGCAGCTTGGCGTCCAGGTTGGACAGAGGTTCGTCCATCAGCATGACCTGGGGGTCACGGACGATAGCGCGGCCGATGGCAACACGCTGACGCTGACCGCCGGACAGAGCCTTGGGCTTACGATCCAGATACTGGGTGATGTCCAGAATCTCGGCAGCCTCACGCACGCGCTGGTCGATCTCAGCCTTGGGGGTCTTCTTCAGCTTCAGGGAGAATGCCATGTTATCATACACGGTCATGTGGGGATACAGAGCGTAGTTCTGGAAGACCATGGCGATGTTACGATCCTTGGGCTCCACATCGTTCATCAGCTTGTCGCCGATCCACAGCTCGCCCTCGGAGATATCTTCCAGACCGGCGATCATACGCAGAGTGGTGGACTTACCGCAGCCGGAGGGACCGACCAGAACGATAAATTCCTTGTCAGCGATGGTCAGGTTGAACTCCTGAACAGCGACGACGCCCTGCTCGGTGACCTGCAGGTTGACCTTCTTCTCAGGCTCAGCGCCCTTCTTGGCCTTTTTCTTCTTGGTCTCGGAGTGGGGATAGATCTTCTTGAGGTTTACGAGTTTGACTTCTGCCATAATATTTTGACTGTAACCGGACTGCCTCCGCAAATTCCGGTCTCACGACCCGGCCATATGCCGGTGCCGCTTTGCGACAGGTCTCCACACTGCCGCACCGCCAGCCGTAGCGGGTCTTTTCCTCCTTTAAATTTCCCTCCGTGCGCCATAAAGTGGAGTGACTGCACAGTGGGCGGAATAAGATAGATCAATCATACCACATCAACCGGGCAAAAGCAACGAATTTCCGCCCAAAAAAGGACCGTGAAATCAGACAATTTCACGGTCCTTTTTTCGTCATTTTACACACCCAGCTGCTCCAGAGCCGCCATTTTCAGGCTGGCACAGAATATCTCCATTGCCTTCTCCAATTCCTCCACGGGAGGCAGGGAGGGTGCGATGCGGATGTTGCTGTCCTGGGGATCCACACCGTAGGGGAAGGTGGCACCGGCACCGGTCATCGTAACACCGGCTTCCTTGCACAGCGCCAGCGTGCGCTTGGCAAGACCAGGCAGCGTGTTCACCGACACGAAGTAGCCACCCTTGGGCTTCTGCCACTGCGCAATACCAGCCGGTGCAATCTCACGCTCCAGATACTCCAGCACACAGCGGAACTTGGGCAGCATCACTTCGGCGTGGCGCTTCATCAGCGCCAGCGTATGGGCCTTGTCCTTCAGATACAGTACATGGCGCAGCTGGTTGACCTTATCATAGGAGATGGTCTGGATGGTCAGATGCTTCTCCATGTAGGCAATATTGGCCTGAGAGGAAGCCATCACGCTGATACCGGCGCCGGGCAGCGTGATCTTGGAGGTGGAAGCATACTCATACACCATGTCGGGATTGCCCGCCTCACGGCACAGGGCAATGATATCCTCAAAAGGTACAAAGTCGCCGTCAAACTCGTGGACGCAGTAGGCATTGTCCCACATGACGGTGAAGTCGGGTGCCGCAGGCTTGAGGGCGGCAATGCGGCGCACCGTCTCGGAAGAATAGATGATGCCATCGGGGTTGGAGTACTTAGGCACGCACCACATACCCTTTACGGCAGGATCTTTCACCAGTTCCTCCACCATGTCCATATCGGGACCCTCGTCCGTCATGGGGACGGTGATCATCTCGCAGCCGAAGACCTCGGTAATCTTAAAGTGGCGGTCATAGCCGGGAGCAGGGCACAGGAACTTCACCGTATCCAGCTTGCACCAGGGTTTTTCACTGTGCAGCAGGCCGTGGGTGAATGCCTTGGAGATGGTGTCGTACATCAGGTTCAGCGAGGCGTTGCCGCCAATGAAGCACTCCTCCGGCTGGCAGCCGAGAATATCGGCAAACAGGCGCTTGGCAGCGGGGATGCCACTCAGATCACCGTAGTTGCGCACATCGATGCCGTCGGACACGCACTGATCGACATCGTTGAGAACGGTCAGAATGTCGCTGACCAGATCCAGCTGCTCCTTACCGGGCTTACCGCGGGCCATGTTCAGCTTCAAACCCAGTGCCTTGCGCTCCTCATAAGCAGCCTTGACGCAGGCGTACTCTGCCTGCCGCTGCTCAGCGCTCATTTCCACATATTTCATCATCGCAAAGGTCTTCCTTTCCTTTTTATTCATTCCTCTTCATTATAGCATGCCTGGCGGCAAAAACAATCAGATTTCCCGCACTTCGTACAGGTCGTCACGCCGCGCCGACAAAATGGGCAGTTGCCGGCGAATGGTCTCCACCCGCTCCATATCCAGCTCCGTCACAGATACCTGGGGCTGCTCGTTGCACTGCTTGACCACGCTGCCCCACGGCTCACAGACGATGGAGTGTCCCCACGCAGTATAACTGGCCACATTGTCACGGGCGGGGGATGTACCCACGGTGTAGCACTGGTTATCCACCGCACGCTGGCGGAAGAGAAGTTCCCAATGGGCAGGGCCGGTGGTCATATTGAAAGCCGCAGGCACAAAGATCACCTTGGCGCCCCGCAGCGCCATGAGCCGCGCGAGCTCCTCAAACCGGAAATCAAAACAGATGCAAAGGCCCATCACTCCCCAGGGTGTTTCAAAGGTAGTCACATCCCGGCCCGCCGCCAGAGCGTCAGACTCGCGGAAGCACTGGCCACCCTCCACCTCGATGTCGAACAAGTGTGTCTTGCGGTGACGGGCAATGCACTTGCCCTCCGGGTCAAAGACATAAGAGGTGTTATACACCTTTCCCTCGCACAGTTCGGGAATGCTGCCACCTACCAGATAGATCTTCTTCTCCCGTGCCAGCGCACTCATGGCCTGATAGGCCTCGCCGCCCTCTTCCTCGGCGTAATCGCGAAACAGCGCGTTGTCATAAGGACAGCAGAACATCTCCGGCAGCACCGCCAGATCGATCTGCCCCGACCAGCGGATCATATTGCAGGCGCGGGCAATATTTGCGCTCTTATCCGCGCTCACCGGCATCTGGATCTGCGCAATTTTCATACTTTTTCCTCCCATTCTGCGTCTTTGAAACCCACCAGCACGAAGTCCTCGCCAATGAGAAGCGGCCGCTTGACCAGCATACCGTTGGAGGAAAGCAGCTCAATCCGCTCCTCTTCCGTCATACCGGGCAGCTTGTCCTTGAGCTGCAGTTCCTTATATAAAAGGCCGCTGGTGTTGAAAAACTTGCGGCTGTCCTTGCCGGAAACGGCGATCCATGCGCGCAGCTCTTCGGCGGTGGGATTCTCTTCCTTGATGGGGCGAACGGTAAAACTCACACCTTTTTCTTCCAGCCATGCCTTGGCCTTGCGGCAGGTGCCGCACTTTTCATAACAGATAAAAGTCATCATCAAAACTCCCTTAACACCAAATCGGTCACGCCGGGGCCAACACCCGTCTCCAGACGGATCACCCGGGGGTCTTTGGCATACTGGCGGCGGATCATGTCCCGCAGCGCCGTGCCGCCGTGGTGGCCGTGAATACAGCGCAGGCGGTAAGTGCCTGTCCTGACACGGCGCAGCGCCGCATCAATGGTCACCTGGGCCTGATATTCATTCTTCCCGTGGAGATCCACCTCCCAGACACCTGCATGCATCTCTTCGCCCCCTATTCTGCCCTCTATTTTACGGGAAAGAAATTGCGGATGCAACAGTTGTGTGATAGAATACCATTAAGATTTCATCTGTGAGGTATCTCCCCATGAAAATTCTCGTTCTCTCCGATTCCCACGGCAACGTGGACAATATGGCTCGCTGCGTGGAGATGGTACAGCCCCGCCACATCCTCCATCTGGGTGACTGCATCCGGGACGCCGAAGCGCTCCACGATCTCTTCCCCCATATCCCCCTGACATCCGTTTCCGGCAACTGTGACTGGGGCCGCACAGAGCCGGGCGAAGTGCTGACGGAGCTGGAAGGACGCCGCATCCTGATGATGCACGGCCACACCCGCAGCGTGAAGCACACCACCATGAACGCCCGCTACGCCGCCCGGGAAGTGGAGGCCGATATTCTCCTCTTCGGCCATACCCACTACTCGATGGTGGACTATGACGGCACGCTGTACGTTATGAATCCCGGCAGCATC
>JAZRRQ010000110.1:0-2981 GCA_045650885.1 Vescimonas sp.
CGCTCCATACGGATGATCTTGGCGATGTATTCCAGAGTCAGGGGCTCCATATACACCTTGTGGGCGATATTGGTGTCGGTCATGATGGTGGCGGGGTTGGAGTTGACCAGAATGACCTCGTAGCCCTGTTCCTTCAAAGCAAGGCAGGCCTGCGTGCCGGAATAGTCGAACTCGGCGGCCTGACCGATGACGATGGGGCCGGAGCCGATCACAAGGATCTTCTTCAAATCAGTTCTCTTAGGCATTTTCGGCACCTCTCTTTCCCATGTAGTCCTTCATCATATCCACAAATGCTTCATACAGATAGCTCACGCCGCGGCTGCCGGACACGCTGCCGGGCTGGAACTGGACGGCCATCATCATGGCGCTCTCGTCGGCGATGCCTTCCACCGTGCCGTCGTTGAGGTTGACGTGGGTGGCGGTCAGGGCGGTATCCTGCAGGCTTTCGCCGCAGATGGCGAAGGTGTGGTTCTGCAGGGCGAACTCGATCTTGCCGCTGCGCACATCACGCACGCCGTGGTTGCTGCCGCGGTGTGCGGCCTTCATGCGGTACACCTTGGCGCCGCAGCTAAGGGCCATCAGCTGGCAGCCCAGATCGATGCCGAACAGGGGCACCTTACCCATCAGGGCGGCGATCAGCTCAGGCACGTTGCTGACCTCGTTGGGGTCGCCGGGGCCGTTGGAGATGACCACGCCGTCGGGATGCATCGCCAGCACTGCCTCGGCGGAGGTGGTGTGGGGTACGATGATCACGTTGCAGCCGCACTGGTTGAGGCTGCGCACGATGCTGTTCTTGATGCCGCAGTCCACGGCCACCACGTTGTACTTGTGGTTGGGGGTACGGCTGTACCACACCTTGCGGGTGGACACGCGCTCCACGGGATTGACGGCGGCGGGAGCGGCAGCGATGCGGCGCAGCGCCTCCTCGGTGCAGACATCGGCGTCGGTGATGATGGCGCGCATGGTGCCCTCATTGCGCAGCATGCGGGTGATGGCACGGGTATCCACGCCGGCGATGCCGGGGATGCCGTTTTCCTCCATCTCCTGTGCCAGAGTCTTGGTATAGCGGAAGTTGGAGGGTGCATCGTTGTACTCCTTGACGATGAAGCCGCCGATGCTCATGGTCTTGGCCTCATAGTCCTCATCGGCCAGACCGTAGCTGCCGATGATGGGGTAAGTCATGCACACGATCTGATTGCAGTAGGAGGGATCGGACATGATCTCCTGATAGCCTACCACCTGGGTGTCAAACACCACTTCCTGCACCACTTCCACGTCGGCACCGAAGCCGGTACCCAGGAAGGTGCGTCCGTTTTCAAAAACCAGTTTCTTGTTCACCCTTATCTCCTCCTGTATACGATATTGCCGGCGCACACCGTCAGTTCGGTGACGCCCCAGAGCTCCATGCCGGTAAAGGGCGAGCTCTTGCCCATAGATACGAATTGTTCGGGATCCACCGTGAATTTCTTGTCCAGATCAAACACGGCGATGTCAGCGGCCTCGCCCACGGCGATCTCGGCCCGGCGGCCGATGATGGCGGCGGGGGCAGTGGCCATCAGGTCTGCCAGCTTTTCCAGCGTCAGCGCGCCGCTGCGCACCAGATGGGTGTAGCACACGGCGAAGGCCGTCTCACTGCCCACGGTGCCGAAGGCGCTCTTCTCGAGGCCACGGCCCTTCTCCTCGGCGGAGTGGGGTGCGTGGTCGGTGGCGATGCAGTCGATGGTGCCGTCCTGCAGGCCTGCCCAGATGGCGGGCTTGGCCTCACGGCCGCGCAGCGGGGGGTTCATCTTGGACCGTCCGTTATCTTCGGTGATGTCCATGTCCGTCAGGGCGATGTGGTGGGGTGTCACCTCGCAGGTGACGGAGATGCCGGCGGCCTTGCCGCGGCGCACCCCCTCGATGGATTCCTTTGCGCTGATGTGGCAGATGTGGTACTGCACGCCGGTCTCGGCCACCAGCTGAATATCCCGCTCGATGGGCACAGACTCGCTCGCGGAAGAGATACCCTTCATGCCGTGGAGCGCGGCGTATTCGCCCTTGTGGATGGCGCCGCCTTCCAGCAGGCTCTCATCCTCGCAGTGGGCGGAGATGAAGCGTCCGGCGTCCCGGGCCAGTTCCATGGCGCGGCGCATCATGTGGTTGTTCTGTACGCCGCGTCCGTCATCGGAAAAGCCGATGCAGTGGGGTGCCATTTCCGTGATGTCGGCCAAGGCCTGTCCCTTTTCACCCACGGTGATGGCGCCGAAGGGGAACACGCGGATGCAGGCATCCCGCGCGATGGCGTCAAGCTGCAGCTGCAGGTGTTCCACGGTATCGGGCACCGGGTTCAGGTTGGGCATGGGGCACACGGTGGTGTAGCCGCCGGCAGCCGCTGCCGCCGTGCCGCTTTGTACCGTTTCTTTGTAGGTAAAGCCCGGCTCGCGCAGGTGGACGTGGAGATCCACAAGGCCGGGGAGCGCCGTCTTGCCGGTCAGGTCGATGACCTCTGCGCCGGCGCTGTCAAGGTTCTCGCCGATGGCGGCGATGGTGTCGTTTTCAATCAGCACATCGCAGGTTCGGAAGCTGCCGCCCGTCAGGACGGAGCCGTTTTTCAGTAAGATGCTCATCCCTTCACCGCCCGTTCCAGCACGGCCATGCGCACGAACACGCCGTTTTGCATCTGCTTGAAGATGCGGGCGCGGTCACATTCCATCAGGCAGTCGGCCAGCTCCACATCGCGGTTAACGGGGGCGGGATGCATGATGATGGCACGGTCTTTCATGGTGCGCTCGCGCTCCACGGTGAGGCCGTGGGCACGGTGGAACTCCTCGCTGCTCATGGCCATGGAGGCGGCGTGGCGCTCGCGCTGGATGCGCAGCATCATCACGATGTCGGAGGTCTTCACGGCCTGATCGAAGTCCTCGCTCTCCAGAGAGTCCTCCAAAAACTCGGCGGGGCCGGCGGTGACCACTTCCATGCCCAGACGGCGCATGACCTCGTAG
>JAZRRQ010000111.1:0-4766 GCA_045650885.1 Vescimonas sp.
GGTCACGCAGTTCACCGGCGGCGTCCAGAACGCCGGGCTTGTGCTGGGCGATGGGCAGGACCACCACCTGGATGGGCGGGATGCGGGGAGGCAGCACCAGACCGTTGTTGTCGCCGTGGGTCATGATGATGCCGCCGATCATGCGGGTAGAGCAACCCCAGGAAGTCTGGTGGGGGTTGTGCAGCTGGTTGTCCTTGCCGGCGAAGGTGATCTCAAAAGCCTTGGCAAAGGCGTCACCGAAATAGTGGCTGGTGCCGCACTGCAGCGCCTTACCATCGTGCATCATGCACTCCACGGTGTAGGTCTCCTCGGCGCCGTTGAACTTCTCCTTGTCGGTCTTGCGGCCGCGGATGACGGGCATGGCCAGCACATCCTCGAAGAACTTGGCGTAGATCTCCAGCATCTGCATGGTCTCCTGACGAGCCTCTTCCTCGGTGGCATGCATGGTGTGACCTTCCTGCCACAGGAATTCACGGTGACGCAGGAAGGGACGGGAGGTCTTCTCCCAACGGATAACGCTGCACCACTGGTTATAGAGCTTGGGCAGGTCGCGGTGGGACTGGATGACATTTTTAAAATGCTCGCAGAAAATGGTCTCGGAAGTGGGGCGGATGGCATAACGCTCCTCCAGCTCCTCGCTGCCGCCGAAGGTGACCCAGGCGCACTCGGGAGCAAAGCCCTCCACGTGATCCTTCTCCTTCTGCAGCAGGGACTCGGGCAGCAGCATAGGCATCATCACGTTCTCGTGGCCGGTAGCCTTGAACATATCGTCCATAGCACGCTGGATATTCTCCCAGATGGCGTAACCATAGGGGCGGTAAACGAACATGCCCTTGATGGTGGAGTAGTCAATCAGCTCCGCCTTCTTGCATACGTCGGTATACCATTGGGTAAAGTCCACCTCCATGGAGGTGATGGCTTCTACATTTCTCTGATCTTTTGCCATAATCGTTTCATTCCTTTATATCGTAATGTGGTTTTTTCACAGATTTCTATCCAAAATGGTATTGTATCTGTCTTGGATGGAAATGTCAACCCTTGGGACCGGTTCCTACTATATTATATATAGTATAAAAGGACGGCTTGCGCCGTCCTTTTCTTATTCTGCACTATACAAAATATCTTTGGCCACCGGTTCGTAGAACAGGCGCTGCACCTCGTCAAAGTCGCGGGTCTGGCCCAGGATCCACATCAGTTTGGCCACCGCCGCCTCCGTGGTCATATCGTAAGCTTCCAGCAAACGCAGCGTGTTCTTCAGATGGCCACCCACATGGTATACCGTCAGGTCACTGCCCTCGTTGGGCACCTGAGTGGTCATGACCACGATCTTGCCCTGCTCCACCGCGCGGCGGATGATGGGATAGAAGGCGTCATCCTCATAGTGGGGCAAACCACCCACGCCGAAGCTCTCGATAATCAGGCCATCGTAGTGCTGGGCCATAAAGGCCAGCAGCTCGGCATCTGTACCGGGGATCAACTTCAAAAGACCCACATTGGTGTCCATCTTGTCGTAGAACACCGGCCGCTCCTGACACTCACAGCAGATATACTGCAGCAAATGCTCGTCCTGCAGCACCGCCAGATCGGGATAGTTGACGCTGGAGAAGGCCTGAAAGCTCTTGGAATAGGTCTTGCGGGCTCTCGTACCCAGAATCACTTTCCCATTAAAGACGATCTGTACGCCGCCGCAGCCGCGGCAGGCATAAATAAAGGCATCGGTCAAATTGCGCTTGGAGTCGGTGCTGTCAAACCAGATGGGTTTTTGCGCACCGGTCAGCACAATGGGTTTGGGGCTGTTTTGGATAAGGTAGCTCAGCGCCGCCGCCGTATAAGCCATCGTATCGGTACCGTGGCTGATGACAAAGCCGTCGTAGCGTTCATAGTTCTCCCGCACCGCCGCGGCAATACCCAGCCAGTGCTGCGGGCAGATATTGGTGCTGTCCAGGCTGTAAAGCTGCAGGCAGTCCACCTCGCAGATCTCCGCAATGCGGGGAATAAATCCCAGCAGCTGCTGGGGATTCAGTTCCGGTGCCAGACCGGAGGGCGTCATCTCCGAGGCGATGGTTCCGCCGGTGGCGATCATCAAAATCTTTTTCATCTTTTCTTCCGCCTTTATGACAGTTCCCGGTCTTCCATAGCCGCCAGGCCGAAACGCACCGCCTGCTCGATGGCAGCACGACCCTGCGCATCTGCTCTCTCGTATTCTTCCCGCAGATTTGCCAAAAACAAGCCCCGCAGAGAATCTTCGCCGCAGCCGTGCCACAGATCCAGACGCTGCCGCGTCTCATCACGGACTTCCAGCTGCCAGCACAGGAAGGACAGCTGCTCATTCAGTCGCTGCACATCCAACGGCTGATCCACTTCGCCCCGCAGCACAAGGCGGCAGATGTCCTCTTCCCTGCCCCGCAGCGCATCGGCTGCCACCTGCGCGGCATCGGCATCCGTCACATCCACCGTCAGCACTTCGTAGCGGCGGCGGGCAAAGGGTACAAACTGCAGATCCACATGCCCCTTGTCCACGGTGCCGAACAAAAAGCCCTTTTCGCCCAGTTCGTCAAATCCGCGTCCCTCAGGGCAGCCGGGATAGGCATAGACAGTTTTTCCGGCATGCTGCACGCCACGATGCTCGTGGACATGACCCAGCGCCGCATAGTCCACGCCGCTGCGCTCCAGCCACGCCGGGCTCAGGCTGCGGTAGCGGCTGCCGGGCGCACCCACATCACCGTGGATGGCCAGCAGATGGATACCCTCACCCTCCGCCACAAAGTCTTCCGGCTCCGCTGCCTCGGCAGCAGTGGAGGCTGCGCCGTAAACCGTGCAGCCGCACAGGGGAAACTCCAGCTTTTCCAAGTTGTTTTTGGTGAAAATATGCACATTTTCCGGCCAGACTCCCTTGGCGTAAGGACTGCGACCGGTATAGGGGTCATGGTTGCCGGGCGCAATGATCACGCCGCCGTGAAAACGCCCCAGCGCTGCCGCCAGCTCCTCGGTGGTCTGGGCATAGACCCGCTCGCCATCGAACAAATCGCCGCACAGCAGCATCAGGTCTGCGCCGTGGTCGTTGGCGTAGTCCACCAGCCGGCTCACCAACTGACGGCACTCCTGCCGGCGCTGCCGGGCCCGCTCTTCAGAAAGAGCGCCAAAGGCGCTGTCCAGATGAAAATCCGCCGCATGGAGGATCTTAACCATCGTTCTCCTCCTGCCAGCCCTTGCAAACGTCCACCCACTCCACAAAATTGGCGCCGCAGCACTTTTCCAGCTCATCGCAAGTCAATTCGATAGCAGACGCGGCGCTGCCCACAGCGGGGAATACCGTCTCAAAGCGGCGCAGGGAGACATCCAGATACGTTTTCACATCCTCAGGCAGAGCAAAGGGGCACACGCCGCCGGGGGCATGACCGATCCGCTCCACGGCCTCTTCAAAGGTCAGCATCTTGGCCTTGGCGTGATAATAGTGCTTATATTTGCTGTTATCGATCTTGGCATCACCGGCAGCCACGATCAAAATGGGATCCTCGCCAATTTTGAAGCTGAGCGTCTTAGCAATGCGGGCGCCTTCCACGCCCACCGCCAGCGCAGCCAGTTCCACCGTGGCGCTGGACACCTCAAACTCCTGCATGCGATCTTGCACGCCGTATGCCTTCAAATACTCTCTCACCTTTGCAACAGACATGATTTTTTCTCCTTTTATATGATACGATTCTCATTTTTTTGAAAGAATTATCGGATATCGATGCGTTCCACTGCAGTACAAAGCCCCGTGTCGCTATCCAGCGTAAAGATAGCGCCCTCCATCTTGCATGGGCCGCCGGCCACCCGGTACCGGCCCGGCAGACCGCCCAAAAAGCTCTCCACCGACTGCTCGGGACGGATGCCCAGAACCGACTCAACAGGGCCGGTCATACCGAGATCCGTGATATAGCCGGTTCCTTTGGGGAAGACTCGCTCGTCCGCCGTGGGTACATGGGTGTGGGTACCCCACAGAGCGCTGACGCGGCCATCCAGATAATACGCCATGGCCAGCTTTTCACTGGTAGCCTCGGCGTGGAAGTCCACCAGCGTGAAGGTGGGTTTCTCCTGCGCATTTTTCAGCAGTTTATCGGCGGTGGTAAAGGGATTTTCCGCATTATGATCCAAATCGCACCGACCGATGAGATTCATCACCGCAATGCGGATGCGGCCACAGTCATATACGCCATAGCCGCGGCCCGGCGCACGGCTGGTATAATTAGCCGGGCGCAGAATATAAGGGCTGTCCTCCAGGTAATCGGCGATCTGCACCTTACCCCATGTGTGGTTGCCCAGCGTGATCACATCGGCGCCGGCAGCAAAGAGATCCTCCGCCTGATCGGCCGTCAGGCCGTTGCCGGCAATGTTCTCGCCGTTGACCACCACGAAGGCGATGTCTTTCATTTTTTTGATCTGGCGCAGATGCCGGCTCAGATGGCGCAGGCCTTCTTCGCCCACCACGTCGCCCACAGCCAAAATACGATAGAGCATAGGGATGCTCCTTTCTTTGATATTACCCTATATTATAACACGAAAAATGCGCAGTGCCAACGGCACCGCGCATTTTTTATCTTTTTCCTACCGTTATACCGACGGCGCAGCATCCTCCGCGCCGCCTTCCGGCTGCAGGTCAGCGCCGCCGTCTCCCTGTTCGGGAGCTTCACCGCCATCGGGGGTTTCACCACCGTCGGGGGTTTCGCCACCGTCGGGGGTTTCGCCACCGTCGGGGGTTTCGCCACCGTCGGGGGTTTCGCCAC
>JAZRRQ010000112.1:0-6982 GCA_045650885.1 Vescimonas sp.
GCGATGACCACGAAGGTGCTGGCCACGTTACCGTTGGTGATGAAGCACTTGGAACCGTTCAGGATGTAGTTCTCGCCGGACTCATCCAGAACAGCGGTGGTCTGCTGGCCCTGAGCATCGGTACCAGCGCCGGGCTCGGTCAGACCGAAAGCGCCGATCTTGCGGCCGGAGCACAGGTCGGGCAGATACTTCATCTTCTGCTCCTCGGTGCCGTTCTCAAAGATGGGGGCGGCGCACAGGGAGGTGTGTGCAGAAACGATAACACCGGTGGTGCCGCAAACCTTGGACAGTTCCTCAACGCACATAGCGTAGGACAGGACGTCGCCGCCTGCACCGCCGTACTGCTTGGGGAAGTAAATGCCCATCATGCCCAGCTTAGCCATCTTCTCGACGGTCTCCATGGGGAAACGCTCTTCTTCGTCGATTTCGGTAGCCAGGGGCTTCACTTCGTTCTCAGCAAACTCGCGATACATCTTGCGAACGAGCTGCTGCTCCTTAGTCAGATGGAAATCCATACTCTTTTCTCCTTTTCCAATTACTTTTTGTAGTTAAAGAAGCCCTCGCCGCTCTTGATACCAAGCTTGCCGGCGCGAACCATCTTACGGATCAGCACGTTTGCACGATACTTGCTGTCGTGAGTCTCATTGTACAGCACGTCCATGATGCTCAGGATGACGTCCCAGCCGATCAGATCGCCCAGGTGCAGGGGGCCCATGGGGTGGTTAGCGCCCAGCTGCATAGCAATATCGATATCCTCTGCGGAAGCAACGCCTTCCTGCAGAACGCAAACGCCTTCGTTGCAATAGGGGATCAGAATCTTGTTGACCACGAAACCGGGAGCCTCGTTGACGACAACGGGGGTCTTGCCGATCTCGATGGACAGATTCTTGATGTACTCAACCAGGTCAGCGGGGGTGTTGGCACCGGCGATAACCTCGACCAGCTTCATAGCGGGCACGGGGTTAAAGAAGTGCATACCAACCAGCTGGTGGTTCAGGCCGTTGGCCATCTCGGTGATGGACAGAGAAGAGGTGTTGGAAGCGAAGATGGCGCTCTCCTTGCAGATAGCGTCCAGACGGCCCAGCAGCTCCTTCTTAGCAGCCATGTTCTCAGCAACGCACTCGATGACCAGATCAGCATCGGCGGCAGCTTCGAATTCCTCAACCAGCACGCGGCTCATCAGATCGTCAGCGGCTTCCTGAGCCATCTTGCCCTTAGCAACTCTCTTGTTCAGAGAAGCAGCCAGCTTGTCACGATGACGCTGAGCGCTGGCAACGCTGGAAGCATACATCATAGCAGTGTGGCCCTTGGCAGCAAAAACCTGAGCAATACCGCTGCCCATAGTACCGGCGCCAAAAATTGCGACTTTCATGTGTGGTTCCTCCTAATAAAATTTTGATTGCTTACTTTTTTAATCATCAGACCAGCGGCCTGTTAATTAACTTACTTGTTCTGGTAGGGCTCGTGCTTACGCTTTTCCAGGAAAGCGCCCATACCTTCGGTCTGGTCATAAGTCTCGAAGCAGCTGCCAAACAGCTTCTCTTCGATAACCAGAGCCTGGTCCATATCCACGTCCAGACCTTCGTTGATGGCCTTCTTGCAGGCACGCACAGCGATGGGGGCGTTCTTGGCGATGGTGTCGGCCATCTTCTCAGCGGCAGCCATCAGCTCAGCAGCGGGATAGACAGCGTTGACCAGGCCGATACGCAGAGCCTCGTCAGCCTTGATGTTGCGGGCGGTATAGATCAGCTGCTTGGCCATGCCGGGGCTGACCAGGCGGGCCAGACGCTGGGTGCCGCCGAAGCCGGGGGTAATACCCAGACCCACTTCGGGCTGGCCGAACACAGCGGTATCAGCGCAGATGCGGATATCGCAGCTCATGGACAGCTCGCAGCCGCCGCCCAGAGCAAAGCCGTTAATAGCGGCGATGGTGGGGATGGGCATGGTCTCCAGCTTGCGGAAGACATCGTTGCCCTTCTTGCCGAAAGCCTCGCCCTCAGCCTTGGTCAGGGTGCTCATCTCGCCGATATCGGCACCGGCCACGAAAGCCTTCTCACCTGCGCCGGTCAGAACCAGAGCGCGGATCTCCTCATCGGCAGTGACCACATCCACCAGCTCGTTCAGGTCTTCGAGCACCTGAGAATTCAGGGCGTTGAGTGCCTTGGGACGATTGATGGTAGCGATCGCATAATAGCCCTTCTTTTCCAGCAGAACATTCGTCACGATCGGTTTCCTCCTTACTCGTTTACGCTGCGCGCATGAGGGAAACCTGACCCCTCGGCGCGCCAATTTGAGAGGACTCTTCCCCCCTCAGGGCAGACTCCTCCTCATACAGTACACATTATAGTACATCGTTTAAAATTTATCAAGTCTTTCTGCGCATCCTTTTTGCGTTTTTATCACAATACACAAAAGTTTCTCTTTAAATTTTTATATTTTTAACCATTGACGCATAGCGCTTCATCGACAAAATTTTTCGTTTGCAGACAAGGTGGTTTTATGGTATAAAAAGAGAGAAAAAAACAGCGGCTGTGGGCCGCTTTTCGGGAGGATAAAACGCCATGCGCATGCGTAAGAAGAAGAATTTGCAGCCCCGGATGGAGGCCTGCCGCGTCAACTGGATCGAAGAACCGATGACTTATAAAGGCCGCTGGCGCGACCTGTTTCCCCAAGCCAAAGAGCTGCGGGTGGAAGTGGGCTGCGGCAAGGGCCGCTTCACTATGGGCACTGCCCAGGCCGAGCCGGATGTGCTGCTGATCGCTGTGGAAAAAGTACCCGACGCCATGGTGGTGGCCATGGAACGCTGCCGCGATGCAGGGCTGACCAACGTCTTTTTCGTGGACGGTGACGCCGCTTCCCTGCCGGATATGTTTGAGGACAGCGAAGTCGACCGCATCTACATCAACTTCTGTGATCCCTGGCCCCGCAGCAATCAGGCCCGTCGCCGTCTGACCCACGGCAACTTCCTGCAGCTGTACCGCAAGGTGCTGCGCCAGGCAGGCCAGATCCACTTTAAGACCGACAACGACAAGCTCTTCGCCTGGTCCATTGAGGAGATCCCCCAGTACGGCTTTGCCCTCAGCGAAGTGACCACGGATCTGCACGAGAACGGCCCCGTGGGTGTGATGACCGACTACGAGCGCAAGTTTTACAGCGAGGGCAAGAACATCAACCGCTGTGTTGCCACCATGGAGCCCTGGGAGCCCACCTTCCCCGAAACGCTGCACCAGCTGAAAGTACGCTGGGTGGATGCCTTTGCCATCGACGCCGATGATGCGGAGCTGGGTCGCCGGGTGCTGGCGGAGAACAACTATCTCTGGCATCTCTTCTCCTGGGAGCTGCGGGATTGCCTGCGAGGCGAAGAGGCCATCGCCGCTCTGCCGGAAGAGGACTGCTGGCTGTTCTACTGTGAGTATCCCCCCGAGGACGAGCCCATGGCACGTCCCGTCACCGCTGCCGAGGCCGCAGAATTGGTGCGCAGCAAAGAGGGTGACTGGTATCTGGTGGACAAGGAGTTCAGCTGGACCTTTGCCCACACCCACGAAGAACAGTGCGGCCCGTATTTTTGCAGGCGATAAAAACAAAAAAAGCCACCGGAAATCTGACGATTTCCGGTGGTTTTTACTCTCTACACTTTGTCCGGCCACTCCGTGCGATAGCCTTGCAGAGAAGGCGGCAGATTGGAGGCCGTGATGATGCCGCTGATGTCCGTCACATGGCACAGTCGATGGTAAAACTGACGGTCGATCTTGTTGCCGGCACACAACAGATACGCATCCCCGGAACGGGCGATCATCTCACGGCGCACGATGTTCTCCTCCCGGGAAATATCGCTCAATTCGCCCTCCGCCGACAACCCGCGACAGGAGAAAAAGCAGAGGTCGGCGTGATAATTGCGGATGGTATCCAGCGCTCCGTCGCCGACAAGAGACAAGCAGGTGTTCATCACATCGCCGCCAGTGCTGATGACCCGTACGCCGGCTTCCGCCAGCGCTGTCATAGCACGAATGCCGGTGGTAATGACCGTGAGGCCCGATTTTTCCGCAAGAAACGGAACCATCTGGTAGGCGCTGGAAGACGCATCCAAAAAAATCACCGCATCATCAGCAACCAGCTCCGCTGCCTGCCGTGCGATCTGCCCTTTCTCATCGGCGTACTCCAACTCCCGAATCACAAAGGGAACTTTAATACGCGAAACACCCGTTTCATCCAGAATCGCGCCGCCGTGGACACGCTTGATCAGCTGCTGCTGTTCCAACCGCGCCAGATCCCGACGGATCGACGGCTCGCTGATATACAGTGCCGCCGCCAGTTCTTTCACGGTGGCCTTTTTGCGCTCAATGAGCAGTTCCAAAATCGCTCGTTGCCGTTCTTTGATCATATACGCTGCCACTCCCTTTACAGATGGACAAATTTCCGATCATTTTATCATAATCTCTGTCCCTCGTTGATTATTTGCTCACAATTCAGTATACTGTGTCTATATTGGAAAAGCAAGGGGGGATTGCTATGCTGTTTGATGGACATATTCACACGTGCCATTCCCACGACTCCGAAAGTGAAATGCGTGCCATGTGTCAAGCTGCCATGTCCGCCGGGCTGGCAGGCATTGCCATCACCGACCACTGCGACATGCAGTGGGAACTGGACGCAGAGACACCGATCCTCGCTTCCGTGGCGGAAGCAGGCACCATGGCAGAGGAATACCGGGGACGGCTGCGTGTTTTTCGCGGCGTGGAGATCGGTGAAGGGCTGTGGGCACCACAGCGTGCGGCACGACTCATGAACATGACAACTTACGACGTGGTCATCGGTTCGGTACACGCTGTCCACTATGAGGGTTTTACCGTCCCCTTCTCGTGGATCAATTTCAAGCAGCTTTCCGACCGACAGATCGCACGCTATCTGCAAACATATTTCGACGATACGCTGGCACTGGTGCAGCAGGGCGGATTTGATGTGTTGGGCCACCTGACCTGTGCCTTGAGGTACATCACCGGCAAATACGGCCGCACCGTGGATATGACGCAGTACGCTGACACAATAGATGCCATCCT
Source organism: Vescimonas sp. (assembly GCA_045650885.1). Lineage (GTDB taxonomy): Bacteria > Bacillota > Clostridia > Oscillospirales > Oscillospiraceae > Vescimonas. The sequence continues at coordinate 5,058 of JAZRRQ010000112.1, forward strand.
TCACATGCTGATTGCGCAGTCGATCGCATTGGAGGTCAACACCTCGTCGCCGTCCTTTTTGCCGGACGAGACCATTCTGCAGCGGTATTACGAGCTGGGCGGACGACGGATCACATTGGGCTCCGACGCCCATGTTCCCGAAGACGTGGGACGGCGGCTGGACAGCGCGGCAGCCCTGCTCCGGGGCCTTGGTTTCCAACAAGCGTATTACTATGACCGCCGTCGGGCGATCGCCTACGATTTATAAGGAGGAAGAACCATGAAAGCAGCCGTATTTTATGGAAAGCACGATCTGCGCATTGAAGACATCGCCATGCCCGAAGTGAAGGCAGGCGAAGTGCTGGTGAAAGTCCATGCCTGCGGCATCTGCGGCACCGATGTGCATATTTTCCACGGTGACGAGGGTGCTGCCAAAACGCCGGCCCAGACGGTGCTGGGCCACGAGTTTGCCGGTGAGATCGTGGCGGTAGGTGACGGCGTCACCGCCGTGCAAGTGGGCGACCGTGTATGTGTGGATCCCAACCGCCTGTGCGGCGATTGCTACTACTGCAAGAGCGGCATCGGCCATTTCTGCGAGGCCATGGTGGGCATCGGTACCACCGTCAACGGCGGCTTTGCCGAATACTGCGCCGTGCCTGCCTCTCAGGTCTACCCCTTCCCTGCAACACTCTCCTACGAAAAAGCGGCCATGACCGAGCCGCTGGCCTGCTGTCTCCACGGCATCGACATGTGCGACATCAGCTGCGGCGACACGGTAGCCATCATCGGCGGCGGCATGATCGGTCTTTTGATGCTGCAGCTGGCCAAGCTGCGGGGCGCCGCAACGCTGATCCTCATGGAGCCGGTGGCGGAAAAGCGGGCATTGGGCGCCAAGCTGGGGGCAGACATCCTCATTGACCCCATCGCAGAGGACGCCGCAGCGGTACTGCAAGAGCGCGGCATCCATCGGGTATCCACCGTCATCGAGTGCGTGGGCAAGCCGGCCACCATGGAGCAAGCCATCGCCCTTGCAGGGAAAAAGGCCACGGTGATGCTGTTCGGTCTTTCTGCACCCCAGGAGACCATCACCATTCAGCCTTTCGAACTCTTTAAGAAAGAGCTGACGCTGCGGGCTTCGTACATCAATCCCTACACCCAGAAGCGGGCCATCGACCTCATTGCCGCCGGTAAGGTGGACGTGTCCTCCATGGTCTGCGCCGTGGAGACGCTGGAGGAGCTGCCTGCCATTCTCTCTGACGGTCAGCGCCGGGCGCAGGGCAAGATCCTGATCGCACCGGGGGCAGCACTATGAAAATCTTTTCTTTTGGCGAGATCATCTGGGATATCTATCCCGATGAGCGCTGCATCGGCGGTGCGCCGCTGAATTTTGCCGCCCATGCCGCCCAGCAGGGTGCCGAATCGCTGCTGATCTCCGCTGTGGGCGACGATGCGCTGGGTGAAACCGCACGGGAAGCGCTGCGGCACTTCGGCGTAGATGATTCTCTGGTCTCCACCGTGACAGGCAAGCCCACCGGTCAATGCCTTGTAACGCTGGATGAAGAAAACAAGCCCCATTACGACCTGCTGGCAGACACGGCCTATGATGCCATCTCCTGCGATGCGATCCCCGCTTGCGATGCCTTCGCCTTCGGCACGCTGATCCAGCGCAGCGAGCATGATCGCCGCACGCTGCAGCAGGTGCTGGAAAGCGGACAGTTCCGGGAGGTGTTCTGCGACCTCAACATCCGGCCGCCGTATTACGACAGGGACAGCGTGGAGCGCTGTCTGCGGTATGCCACCATCCTCAAAGTCAGTCGGGAGGAACTCCCCGCTATGACAGAGCTGCTGTACGGCGAATCGTTGGAAGTGGCGGCCGCTGTGGAGCAGATCTGCGCCAATTATCCCAACATCCGGCTGTGTCTCGTAACGCTGGGCAAGTCGGATCG
>JAZRRQ010000113.1:0-2116 GCA_045650885.1 Vescimonas sp.
AAATACGCACGCGCAGGTCGTTTTTGTGACCGATGGCAAACTGGCTGGTCCAGTAGCAGCCGGTTACGCCGCCCTCAAACTCCACCATGACCACATCGTTATCGTCCAGCACACGACCCGGGACCACCACGTCCATTTTCGCAAGGACACGCTTGATCTTCAGGCCGGTGAGGGTCGCCACCGCATTTTCCACGTGGGTACCCAGGTCACCCAGGCAGTTGACGCTGCCGGACTGTTGGGGATCACATCTCCACTGGCCCTGTTTGCCGCCCCACTCCCCTTCGTAGGCCAGCCAGCCCTGGGGATACTCTGCCATGACGGTGCGGATCTTGCCCAGCTTACCGGCCTTGATATAATCGCGGATATGCTTGGCGGTCACGTGACCCATGTAGGTATAGGTCACCAGGAACAAAAGCCCCTTCTCCTCTGCCAGGCGGCACAGTTCCTCTGCCTGCTCTACCTCCAGACACAAAGGCTTATCGCAGGACACATGAATACCGGCCTCCAGGAAAGCTTTACAGGCGGGATAGTGGCTCACATTGGGGGTCACCACCACAACGAAATCGATGCCATCTTCCCGGGCGGCCTCAGCCTTCGCCATTTCTTCAAAAGAGCCGTAGCAGCGGTCTGGGGCGATTCCCAACTCAGCGCCGGTCTGGCGGCATTTTTCCGGTGTTCTGGAGAAACAGCCGGCAGTCAGTTCTGCCATAGCATCGATATTGATAGCCTTTCTGTGGGCATCGCCGATAAAGGAACCGGGACCGCCACCCACCATGCCGTAGCGCAATTTTCTCATGGGAATCTCCTCCATATTTCAGATACTCCTATTATAAACAAAAAAGCACCCCGCCGTCAACGGCGGGGTGCTGAAATTCAGAAATGCTTACTGCTCGTTTGCAGCTTTCTTGGCGGCCTTGGCAGCCAGTCTTTCCTCGCGCTTGTTTTCCCAGGTATTGACGCAGACGGCACAGGCAGAGTCGCCCACGATATTGACGGTGGTACGGCCCATATCCAGGATACGGTCGATACCGGCAACCAGTGCGATGCCTTCCACAGGCAGGCCCACGCTCTGCAGCACCATAGCCAGCATGATCATGCCGGAGCCGGGGACGCCGGCGGTGCCGATGGAAGCCAGAACAGCGGTCAGAACGATGGTAATCTGCTGACCGATGGTCAGGTCAATACCGTAGACCTGGGCAATAAAGATGGCGCAGACGCCCTGGTAGATGGCAGTACCATCCATGTTGATGGTAGCACCCAGGGGCAGCACGAAGCTGGAGATCTCCTTGCGGACACCCAGGCGTCCATTGGCTTCCAGGCTGAAGGGCAGCGCACCAACGCTGCTGGCGCTGGAGAATGCAAACACCATGGGGCGGCTGATTTCCTTGAAGAACTTGAAGGGATTCATCTTGCCGAACAGAGCCACGGTGGAGGTGTAGGTAATAGCCATGTGGATAACATAGCACAGATAGCAGATCAGGATCAGCTTACCCAGCGGCAACAGGATGTCGAGACCCTGGTCAGCAACCACGGGGCAGATCAGGGCGAACACGCCGATGGCGGACAGGCTGATGACCATGCCCATGATTTTGAAGGACACTTCTGCGAAGCTGTCCACGATCTCAGCGGCCTTCTTACCCTTCTCACCGGCCAGGATGATGCCGAAACCGAAGAACAGAGCCACAACAATGACCTGTAGCATGGTTGCATTGGCAAAGGGGGCAATGATGTTGGAGGGGAAGATATTGACGATGGTATCCATGAAGTTGGGTGCTTCATTGGCGGTATACTTCAGTTCCTCTGCGGGCATGGTGAAGCCGGCACCCACATTCAGCAGGTTTGCAAAAATCAGACCGATAATGATCGCAAAAGCGGTGGTGCACAGGAAGTAGCCGACAGTGCGTCCGCCGATGGTGCCGACCTTGCGGATATCCTGCAGGGAAATAACGCCCTGAATGATGGACAAGGTGACAACAGGCACCACGATCATTTTGATCAGATTCAGATAGATGGTGCCGACGGGCTTGATATAATCGGTGGCGATATTTGCCTGATTGAACAGCCGCAACACAAAGCCGACGATGATACCAAGCACCAGACCAATGACGATCTGCCA
>JAZRRQ010000114.1:0-8885 GCA_045650885.1 Vescimonas sp.
TCTCATCAGCTGCGTCATCGTGGTCATCGACATTGTGGGCCGCGGCAAGCTGGGCTTTGGCAGCCTGTTGAATTTCATCTTCATCCCCGTGTTTTCCGACCTGTGTCTGGCGGTGTTCGACTTCGTCCCCGCCGCCCCCAGCTGGGGTTGGGGCATGGTGTATACCCTTTGCACCCAGCTGTGGCTGAGCTTCGCGCTGGTGCTGTATATGAAACCGGCTCTCGGCTGCGGCCCGCGGGACACGCTGATGGTGATCATCGGCCGCAAGATGCCCCGCGCACCCATCGGCGTTGTGAAATTCCTGCTGGAAGCTGTGGCTCTGGCGGTGGGCGCGCTGCTGGGCGCACCCTTTGGCCTCGGCAGCGTGCTGGTGCTGGTGCTGCAGGCCAGCATGTTCCAGTTCGCCTGCTTTGTCTGCCGCTACGAACCCCGCGCCGTGGAGCATGAGAACTTCATGGACACCATCAAACGGTGGAAAAAGAAATAAAAAAGTACCCGGAAAAGGATTTGTTCCTTTTCCGGGTTTTTTGTCGCGATTTCACAGTATACACCGCGCTTGCGGCAATCAGCTCGTTGAAAAACGATTATAATTTCTGCTGTCCCATCCAGATATCCATCACCATGCTGTGAGGCACGATCTTCGTCAGCAGGGACTGGCCGCGGGCGATGAAGCCAAACCGGCTGATGTCGCGACCCCGCTTGGCGTCGCGCCATGCACGAAAGACGATCTGATCGGGCTCATACATGGCCACATACTTCTTCACCACCGGCTCCTCGTCCGAGAGGATGGCCCGGTCAAAGAACTCCGTCTTGGTCCAGAAGGGGCACACGGCGGTGACGCCGATGCCGCGGCTCTTCAGCTCCCGGTTCAACGCGCGGCTGTAGCGCTGGACGAAAGCCTTGGAAGCGGCGTAAACATTGATGTACGGGATGGGCTGGTCAGCCGCCACAGAGGCGATGTTGATGATCCGTCCGCCCTGCGGCATGTAGGGCACCGTCAGCTGGCACATGGCCATCAGCGCCATGCAGTTGAGATCCACCATGTTCAGGTTGACCTCCAGCGGCGCGTCCATGGCAGCGCAGAACTTGCCGTAGCCGCTGGCGTTCACCAGCAAGCCCACCTCCACCTCTTCTGCCTTGAGAAGGTCGGCGTAGACAGCGAAACTCTCACGGTCGGTCAAATCGAGGGAAATGCCCTTCACGGGGAAGGGTACGGTGGCCTTCAGCTCCTCCAGCCGATCCGCGCGGCGGGCAATGCACCACACCTCGTCAAACTGGCCCCACTCCTTGACCGTTTCGGCAAAACGGCGGCCCATACCGCTGGACGCACCGGTGATCACGGCAATTTTCTTCATAAAGCGTTCCTCCCGCGTATTTTTCTTCATTCTACCACACCCGTCAAGCCTGCACAAGAAAAAAGCCGCCCCCGGATGGGAGCGGCTTTGCTCAAGATTCTCAATAGATAGGGTGCTTGGCGATCATGCCGGCCACCTTGTCGATGACCTTCGCCTTATTGCCCTCATAGTCGGCGCAGACCATGTCGATGCACTCCACGATCTCCTCCATCTCACTGGCCACAAAGCCGCGGGTGGTGACCACGGGGGTGCCGATGCGCACGCCGCTGGTGATACCGGGCTTCTGAGGATCGTTGGGGATGGCGTTCTTGTTGAGGGTGATGTTCACCGTGTCCAGCTTGTCCTGCAGGTCGCGGCCGGTGATGCCCTTGGGACGCAGATCCACCAGCACCAGATGGTTGTCGGTGCCGCCGGAAACCATGTCAAAGCCGTGAGCACGCAGGCTCTCGGCCAGAGCCGCAGCGTTGGTCACCACGTCGTGGGCGTACTTGGCAAATTCGGGGGACGCAGCTTCCTTCAGGCACACGGCCTTGCCGGCGATGACGTGCATCAGCGGGCCGCCCTGAGAGCCGGGGAAGACGGCGGAGTTGATCTTCTTGTTCAGCTCCTCGCTGTTGGTGAGGATCATACCGCCGCGGGGGCCGCGGAGGGTCTTGTGGGTGGTGGTGGTTACCACGTCGGCGTAAGGCACCGGGTTCATGTGGGCGCCGCCGGCCACGAGACCGGCAATGTGGGCCATGTCCACCATCAGATAGGCATCGTAGCGGTGGGCGATCTCGGCGAAGGTCTTAAAATCGATGGCCCGGGGATAGGCGGAAGCACCGGCTACCACCACGCGGGGGCGGTACTGCTTGACCATATCCTCGATCATATTAAAGTCGATCACACCGGTGGCGGGATTGACACCGTAGGTGACACTGTTGTAATACTTGCCGCTCAGGTTCACCTTGGCGCCGTGGGTCAGATGACCGCCGTTGGCCAGATCCATGCCCATCAGCGTCTCACCGGGCTTGAGCATGGCCGCGTAGGCCGCCAGATTGGCCTGTGCGCCGGAATGGGGCTGCACGTTGGCGTACTGCGCGCCGAACAGGGCCTTGGCACGCTCGATAGCCAGCGTCTCCACCTCGTCGACAAACTCGCAGCCGCCGTAATAGCGCTTGCCGGGATAGCCTTCGGCATACTTGTTGGTCAGCACGCTGCCCATGGCGGCGATGACGGCCATAGATGCCACGTTCTCCGAGGCGATCAGCTCAATGTTGCGCTTCTGGCGTGCGTATTCACGCTCCATGGAGGCGGCGACTTCTGCATCAAAACCGGCCAGATAAGCCATGGACTGTTCGAGAATGTTGGACATGATCATCAGCTTCCTTTCTGTTCTCCCTATGGGAAAAAGTGGTTTTTCCCATCAAAACCACTATTTTTTGTTCATTATAGCAAGCGGTATGGGAAAGTCAACGCCCACAGCCGTACATTGTGGCGAATTCTCTCTTTCCTCCAAAAACTTACCCACCACCGGTTGACATTTTCCGCGATTTGATATATATTTCAGTTAAGTTTTGGAAGCGAGGATTCCCCTATGAAGAAGACTTACTTTGCATCCTATTACTTCTACTTTACCGCTGCTGTGCTGTAAGGGTAATTTGTGATGCAAAAATAAGTTGGACAAACTGTTTTTTGTGCGGCACAGGTTATCCTGGGGCCGCGTTTTTTGTTATTTTATACATTTGACCATATACGGAGGTATACATCATGATCGTTATTCTCAAGCATGGCGTAGATAAGGAAATGCGCACCCCCCTCATCGAGTGGCTGAAGGGTCAGAATCTGGGTGTCCATATTTCCGAGGGCGATTACCAGACCGTGCTCGGTCTCATCGGCGACACCTCCCACGTGGACATGGATCTGATCGCCAGTCTCGGCATCGTGGACAGCGTCAAGCGCGTCACCGATCCCTTCAAGTGCTGCAACCGCAAGTTCCATCCCGACGACACCGTGGTGGAAGTGGGCGAAACCAAGATCGGCGCCGGTCACTTCGCCATGATCGCCGGCCCCTGCTCCGTGGAGTCGGAAGAGCAGATCGTCACCGTGGCCAAGGCCGTGAAGGAAGCCGGCGCCACCATGCTGCGCGGCGGCGCTTTCAAGCCCCGTACCTCCCCCTTCGATTTTCAGGGTCTCAAGGCCGAGGGTATCGTGCTCTTGAAGATCGCCCGTCAGGAGACGGGTCTGCCCATCGTGACGGAGATCATGTCCGTGGAGCATCTGCCCCTCTTTGAGGACGTGGATGTCATTCAGGTGCGCGCGCGCAATATGCAGAACTTCGACCTGCTGCGCAAGCTGGGCCAGCTCAGAAAGCCCATCCTCCTCAAGCGCGGCCTTGCCAACACCCTCAAGGAATTCCTCATGAGCGCCGAGTATATCATGGCCGGCGGCAACGAGCAGGTGATCCTGTGCGAGCGCGGCATCCGCACCTTCGGCGACTATACCCGCAACACGCTGGATCTGGCTGCCGTGCCCATGCTGCGTGAGCTGACCCACCTGCCCATCATCGTCGACCCCAGCCACGCTACCGGCAGAGCCAATCTGGTGCTGCCCATGGCGCTGGCCAGCGCTGCCTGCGGCGCCGATGGCCTGATCATTGAGGTCCACAACGACCCCATGCACGCCCTGTGCGACGGCGCTCAGTCCCTGCGTCCCGAGCAGTACGCCGAACTGGCGCAGAAAGTCCGCGCCGTGCGTGAGGTATCTGCGTTATGATCGTCGGCATTGTAGGTCTGGGCCTCATCGGCGGCTCTTTTGCCAAGGCGTACGCCGAGGCGGGTCATACGGTGCTCGGTCTTGACACCGACAGCACCACCTTGTCCTTCGCCTGTCTCTCCGGCACGGTGTCGGCAGAACTGACAGAGGAGAACATCTCCTCGTGCGATCTGGTGCTGGTGTGTATCAATCCCGCTGCCGCCGTGGCTTGCGTGCGCCGTCTGGCACCCCATATCGGCGCGCACCCCATCGTCATCGACTGCTGCGGCAACAAGCGCTTCGTCTGTGAGCAGTTGTTCCCTCTGGCCCAAGAGCATGGCTTTACGTATCTGGGCGGTCATCCCATGGCCGGCAACCACAATGCCGGTTATAAGTATGCCCGTGCCAACCTCTATCACAACGCCCCCATGGTCATCGTTCCCGCCGATTTTGACGATATTCTGCTGCTGGATAAGGTAAAGACACTTCTCGCTCCCGCCGGGTTCGGACGCATCAGCGTCACCACCGCCGAGCGCCACGACGAAATGATCGCCTTCACCTCCCAGATGGCACATCTGGTGTCCAACGCCTACATTAAAAGTCCCACCGCCGGCAGTCACAAGGGTTTCTCCGCCGGCAGCTATAAGGATATGACCCGCGTGGCATGGCTCAATCCCACCATGTGGGCAGAGCTTTTTCTGGAAAACAAAGACTACCTGCTGTGGGAGCTGGACGTGTTCATAGCCAGCCTCCAGCAGTACCGCGACGCCATGGCAGCCGATGATCTCCCGGCGCTTACCGCGCTGCTGGATGACGGACGCCGCCGCAAAGAGGAGGTTGACGGACGATGACGCGCATTGCCGTTCCTGTATCCCATCCCTATGAAGTATGCATCGCTTCCGGCTGCCTGTCCGGTCTGGGCGCCGAGCTGGCACGGCTGCACAAATGCTGTACCGTGGCCGTCATCTCCGACGACACCGTCATGCCCCTCTACGGTGAGACTGTGTTGCAGAGCCTGCGCGAACATGGCTTCACCGCCCACGCCTACACCATCCCCAGCGGCGAGAGCGCCAAAAATCTCACCACTTACGGTCAGGTTCTCACCTTTTTGGCCGAAAACCGTCTCACCCGCAGCGATCTGCTGCTGGCACTGGGCGGCGGCGTCGTGGGCGATCTGGTTGGTTTTGCCGCTGCCACTTTCCTGCGCGGCGTGGACTATGTGCAGGTTCCCACCACCCTCCTCTCTGCCGTGGACTCCTCCGTGGGCGGTAAGACGGCGGTGGATCTGAGTGTCGGCAAAAATCTGGTGGGCGCTTTCCACCAGCCCATGCTGGTCTGGTGCGACCCCGACACCCTCGCCACGCTGCCGGAAGCAGTGTTCCGCGACGGCTGTGCCGAGGTCATCAAGTACGGTCTTTTGGACGACGCGGCATTTTTCACTTATCTGCAGGAGAACTGCGGCAAGCTGGATCTGACGGCCGTCATCGCCCGCTGCGTGGAAATGAAGCGCAACATCGTCTGTCAGGACGAATTTGATAAAGGTCTGCGTCAGCTTTTGAATCTGGGTCACACCTTCGGCCACGCCATTGAAAGCTGCAGCGACTATACCATCCCCCACGGCCATTGCGTGGCCATGGGCATGGCCATGATCTGCCGCGCCGCCGCGGCCATGGGCGCCATGCGCGATGCCGATGCCGCCGCTGTGGAGGAGATTCTCACCCTCTACGGTCTGCCCACCCATGTCCCCTACTCGCTGGAAGCCCTCAGCGATGCTGTTTTGAGCGACAAGAAGATGGTGGGCCGCGCCATCTCGCTGGTGGTACCCCGCGCCGTGGGTCGGTGCGAGCTGCAGATGTTCTCCGCCACCGCCCTGCCCCGCTGGCTCGCTGCCGGAGGCGCCGTATGAACATCACACTGCCCGCCCAAGCCCTCTGCGGCAGCGTACGCATCCCTGCCTCCAAGTCCCAGGCCCACCGGCTGCTGATCTGCGCCGCTCTGGGGCAAGAGCGTGTCACACTGCGCTGCGACGGCTTCTCCAACGATATTCTTGCCACCGCCCAATGCCTGCGCTCACTGGGCGCACAGGCGGAAATGGAATCCGATTCCCTCATCCGCCTGACCCCCGGCCGCAGCGATGCACCCTGCATCCTGCCCTGCGGCGAGAGCGGCTCTACGCTGCGTTTCCTGCTGCCGGTAGCCGCAGCTTTGGGCGCCAATGCTACCTTCCACATGGACGGCCGCCTGCCCCAGCGCCCCCTCCATCCGCTGGACGGGGAGCTGACGCGCCACGGCGTGACTTTGACGCGCGATGGCGATACCCTTACCGTGTCGGGTCGCTTGCTGCCGGGTGACTATACCCTCCCCGGCAATGTGTCCAGCCAGTATATTTCCGGCCTTTTGATGGCCCTGCCCCTTCTCTCCGGCGACAGCACCCTGACCGTTACCGGCAAGGTGGAGTCTGCCGCCTACATCGCCATGACGGAGGATGCGCTGCGCCTGAGCGGTGTGACCTTCCACAAAGACGGCTGGGTCTACCGCATCCCCGGCGGCCAGAACTTCGCCCTGCCCGGGAATCTGGCAGTAGAGGGTGACTGGTCCAACGCCGCCTTCTTCCTGTGCGCCGGTGCTTTGAGCCAGCAGGGCGTCACCGTTACCGGCCTGAACACCGCCTCTTCTCAGGGCGACCGGGCCATTGTGGACATCCTGCGCCAATTCGGCGCATGTGTCATCGAGACGGAACGCGCCGTCACCGTCACCGCCGGTACGCTGCGGGGCATCACCATCGATGCCGCCGCCATCCCCGACCTGATCCCTGTCCTCAGCGTGGTAGCTGCCGCCGCCGACGGCGAAACCCACATCGTAAACGCAGCACGCCTGCGCTTGAAGGAGTCTGACCGCCTTGCCACCACCGCCGCCATGCTGCGCGCGCTGGGCGGCAGCGTGGAAGAGCTGCCCGACGGACTCATCATCCGCGGAACGCCCCTCTCCGGCGGCACGGTGGATTCCGCCAACGACCACCGCATCGCCATGTCCGCCGCCGTCGCCGCCTCTTTGTGCGCCGTCACGGTGGAGGGCAGCGAATGCGTCAATAAATCCTACCCCCGCTTCTGGGAAGACTACGCCGCCTTGAAAGGAGACGCCCTATGAGCAGCACTTACGGTGAAAATCTGCGCCTGACCATCTTCGGCCAGTCCCATTCCCCCGCCATCGGCGTCACCATGGAGGGTCTGCCCGCAGGCTTTGCCATCGACATGGCGGCGCTGCAGGCTTTCCTTGACCGCCGCGCTCCCGGCCGCGACAAGAATTCCACCACCCGGCGCGAACCGGATGCGCCGGAGTTTCTCTGCGGCCTCACCGACAATGTCACCTGCGGCGCGCCGCTGACGGCCATCATCCGCAACACCAATACCCGCTCCAAGGACTACAGCGAGCTGGAGCGTAAACCCCGCCCCGGCCACGCCGACTATACCGCTTACGTCAAGTACGGCGCAAGCCGCGACTATGCCGGCGGCGGCCATTTCTCCGGCCGCTTGACGGCACCTTTGTGCATCGCCGGCGGCATCTGCCTGCAGCTGCTCAAGCGCGAGGGCATCACCGTCCGCGCCCGCATCCGCTCTGTGGCCGACGTAACGGACGAGACAGCCTTCACCGAAAGCGTATCCCACAAGCCCTTCCCCACCGTGTCCGACGAGGCAGGTGAGGCCATGCAGCAGCGCATCGCCGACGCCAAATCCGCCGGCGACAGCGTAGGCGGCGTGGTGGAGTGTATCGTGGACGGCCTCCCTGTGGGTCTGGGCGATCCCATGTTTGGCGGCATGGAAAACCGCATCGCCTCCGCCGTGTTCGGTATCCCCGCCGTCAAAGGCGTGGAGTTTGGCGACGGATTTGATGTTGCCCGCCTTCGCGGCAGTGAAAATAACGACCCCTTCCGGGTAGAAGACGGCAAGGTGGTCACCGCCACCAACCACTGCGGCGGTATCTTGGGCGGCATCACCAACGGCGCGCCCCTCATCGTCCGCGCCGCCTTCAAGCCCACCCCCTCCATCGGCATCGAGCAGCACACTGTGGATCTGCACACCATGGAGAACACCACCCTCACCGTCCACGGCCGCCACGATCCTTGCATCGTCCATCGTGCCGTCCCCTGTGTGGAGGCAGCGGTGGCCATCGCCGTGTACGATGCATTCTTGCAGCGCAAAAAGGAGATTTGACCATGGATCTGAAAGATTTACGCGTGGAGCTGGATCGGATTGACCACCAGATGGTGTCCTTGTTCGAAGAGCGCATGCGCGTTTGCGAAGATGTGGCACGCTATAAGATGGCCAACAATCTCCCCGTGCTGGACGCCTCCCGCGAAAATGAGAAGCTGCAGAGTGTGGCCAGTCAGCTGCCGGAAGATCTGCAGGAGTACGGCGTGAGCCTGTACTCCCTCCTCATGGAACTCAGCCGCTCCTCCCAGACACGGCTGATGGGTCGCTCCGGCCAGCTGCCCCGCCGCATCCAAACCGCCATCGAGACCACCGAGCCCCTCTTCCCCTCCAGCGCCATGGTGGCCTGTCAGGGCGTGGCCGGTGCCTATTCCCAGCAGGCGGCAGAGAAGCTGTTCCGCCGCCCCAACGTGATGTATTTCTCCAATTTTGAGAGCGTCTTTTCCGCCATCGAACAGGGTCTGTGCCGCTACGGTGTCATCCCGCTGGAGAACAGCACCGCCGGCAGCGTGAACATGGTCTACGATCTGATGATGCGCCATCACTTCCACATTGTCCGCAGCGTGCGGCTGAAGGTGGATCATAACCT
>JAZRRQ010000115.1:0-10220 GCA_045650885.1 Vescimonas sp.
GGTCTCTGCCGTTATCGACGGCGAGCCCGTCTACTCCGAGGAGGTCGTGTGGTTCCCCAAGCTGCAGGAGGATCCCGACTATCACTTCGGTCACATCGTGGAGGCCCTCAAGACTGCCGCCAGCAAGATGCCCCGCGTGGACGCCATCGGTGTGTCCTCCGCCGGCGTGTTCATCGGCAACGCTCCCATGGTCTCCTCCATCTTCTATAAGGTTCCTCGCGAACATCGCGAGTACGTCAAGACCGTGTATGACCGCGCCGCCAAGGAGATCGGCGAGAATATCCCCATCGTGGTGGCCAACGACGGCGACGTCACCGCTCTGGCTGGCGCCATGAGTTTGGAGTCCGGCTCTGTGATGGGTCTGGCCATGGGTACCAGCGAGGCCGTGGGCTATGTGGCTCCCGACGGCAATCTGCTGGGCTGGTTCAACGAGCTGGCCTTCGCCCCTGTTGACCTGAGTGAGAGCGCCATGCAGGACGAGTGGTCCGGTGACTTCGGCGTAGGCTGCAAGTACTTCTCTCAGGACGCCGTCATCAAACTGGCTCCCGCCGTGGGTATCGAGCTGGATCCCGATCTGTCCCCCGCCGAGAAACTGAAGGTGGTGCAGGCTCTGGCCAACGCCAACGACGAAGGTGCGTTGAAGATCTACGCCTCTATCGGCGCTTACCTGGCTCATACGCTGGCTCTGTACAGTCGTTTCTACGCACTGAAGTACTTGCTGGTGCTGGGCCGTGTGGCCTCCGGCGTGGGCGGTGATCTGGTGATCAGCGAGTGCAACCGTGTGCTGCGCGAGGAGTATCCCGAGCTGGCCGATGGCATCCAGGTCATGCTGCCCGACGAGAAGACCCGCCGCGTAGGTCAGTCCGTGGCTGCTGCCAGCCTGCCCGAGCTGAACAAGTAATGAAAAGTTATACCATCACTCCCGTCCACACCGGTTCTCCGGTGTGGACGGAAGTCCCTTCCCTGCAAGTGGATAACGTGCAGTGGCTGCCGGATACCGGCATCCGCATGACGCAGCAGATGTGCTATGACGCTGAAAATCTCTACATCCGCCAGCAGGCATGGGAAACGGATATCCGCGCCGAAAAGAGTGGCTATCTCCAGCAGGTGTGCGAAGACAGTTGCATGGAATTCTTCTTCTCCCCCGCCAAGGACAGCCGTTACTTCAATATGGAGATCAATCCCAACGGTTGCATCCATCTGGGCTTCGGCCCTGACCGCCATGGCCGCGTGCAGGTGGTGCCCAAGCAGATGCACACCCTCTTTGATGTCAAACCCTCCCGTACTACTGACGGCTGGGAGCTGACGTACCGCATTCCCCTCAGCTTTCTGCAACTCTTCTTCCCCGACTATTGCTACTGCCCCGGAACCGTACTGCGCGGCAACTGCTATAAGTGCGGCGACCTGACGGTACGGCCCCACTATGTTACCTGGAATCCTGTTACTTCCGAAACACCGGACTATCACCGGCCTCAGGATTTCGGCCTGATGATTTTCGGATAATCCCTTTTGTGAGGTGAATCAAATGCTTTTTAAGAACGCTTATATTTTTAACGGCGACGGCTTTACCTACGGCGGCTTCCGCGTGAATGACGGCCGCTTTGCTGAGATTCTCGCCTCTGTCCCCGCAGAGGAAGGCATTGACCTGCAGGGTCAGTATGTGATCCCCGGTCTGGTGGACGTCCATAACCATGGCAACTCCGGCGCCGATTTTTCTGACGGCGACTATGAGGGTCTGGTGAAGATGGCTCGTCATCTGGCCAGTGTCGGTGTCACTTCCTTCGCGCCTGCCTCCATGACCCTGCCCTATGAGGTGCTGGAAAAGGCTTTCTCCACCGCAGTTCAGATCCGCCGCGCCCAGCCTGCCGGTTGCTCCCGCCTGATGGGCATCCAGATGGAAGGTCCTTTCTTCTCCGAGAAGAAGAAGGGCGCACAGAATGGTGCCTACCTGCAGAACCCCGATTTCGATGCCTTTAAGCGTCTGTATGACGGCTGCGAGGGTCTCATCCGCATCGCCGACCTGGCACCCGAGCTTCCCGGCGCCGTGGAGTTTACGGAGAAGGCCAGTAAGCTGTGCACCGTGTCCGTGGCCCACACCGATGCCGATTACGACCAGTCCAAAGCCGTGTTCGATGCCGGTGCCACCCACCTGACCCACTTGTATAACGCCATGCCCTCTATCCATCATCGCAAGCCCGGCACCATTGGCGCCGCTTCCGAGAATGAGAATGTCATCGCCGAGCTGATCTGCGACGGACAGCACGTCCATCCCAGCAGCGTGCGTATGGCCTTCCGCCTGTTCCCCGAGCGCATCTGCCTTATCTCCGACGCTCTGCGCTGTTGCGGCATGCCTGACGGTCAGTATGAGCTGGGTGGCCAGGATGTGTTCCTCAGCGGGGGCATTGCCCGCCTGGCTGATGGTACCATCGCCGGCTCCGCCTCTAATCTCTACGAGTGTATGTGCAACGCCGTGGCTTTTGGCGCCACCGTGCCTCAGGCCATCCGCGCCGCCACCATCATTCCCGCCCGTCAGTTGCAGCGGGAAAATGAGATCGGCTCCATCGAAGTAGGCAAGCTGGCTGACTTCGTGGTTTGCGATGAAAATCTGCAGCGTAAGGCTGTCTATCTCGGCGGCGAAATGCTGTAACATACCGCACGATAAAAGGAAGCGAAGGATCACTCCTTCGCTTCCTTTTTTTCGTCCGTCTTCACTTTTTTGTATCCTTTTTCTTCCAAATCTGTGTTATCATTGTAATAGCTCTTTTTATCCCCAGACCCCTTGCCCCATTGGGCGAGAGAAAAAGAAACACCAAGGAGGTAACCAAATGAAAATTTTCAATCCTCAAGAATGCCGCACCCCACCCCGCGCCGATATGTTTCTGCCCGATTTTCTGAAATATTTTGGTTTTTTCCTTGATACCGCAGCGGTGGCTTTTCTGGCTGCAGCCTTTATCACACAGATCTGGGCTCTGCTCATCGGCACATTGGCTGCCGGCGCTCTGGGCATTGCCGCTTGGCTTTGCTGGAAAAATCAAACCATCCAAATCATCGACAGCGACCACTTTGCATACACCACGTTTCTGGGCAAAACCACCGTATACCGTTTTGCCGAAATTGAAGAGCTGAAGGTAAACTCGGATTCCATGACCCTGATCCTCACCAACGGAAAGGTGCATATCGAGTCAATGGTCTGTATGTCGCAGGCACTTTACGAAAAAATCGAAGCAGCGCTTGATCGGGAATAAGTCCATACAAAAAAGGCGGAGTCGGTTGACTCCGCCTTTTTTTCGATGATGTTTTATTCTTCCGCTGCCTGCGCGGTTTCCATGGGGACAAGCAACGCTGTCAGCGCCAGCGCCTGCTCGCTGTCCAGCGGATTATAATACGCAAGGTTCATATAATAGCCATCATAGATCCACAGTACAGTTGTTATCACTTCCGAGCAACGGATGAGCACCCGGTCCTCTCCCTCTCCGATGATCAGCACCTCTCCCTCATTATTCATAAACCCCGAGAGGTTCTGAGATACTATCTGCCGAAGTATCAGCTCGGTTCCGCTGCTGTTCTCATAAACCGTCTCCACCAAATATACAGAAGGCTGATTTTGCGAAACTAACGCAAAACCCTCCGGCACAGGATCCAGCACATAAACGGTCTCTATCTCTTCGCGGTATGTGCTGCTAGCAGAATAACCCACAATGTGCGTATAGACAGACACTGCAAACTCCATCACCGCTTCACGCAGCTTGGGTGAGCAGGCCGTCAGCAGCAGCGCCGCCGCCAGAATGGCCGCCACCACCAGCGCACGCCGGCGCCGGCGGGACATTAAATGCCACGAACCGCGCTTCTCCTCGGCCACCAACTTTGCCATAGACGACAAAAAGCCCGCGGAAAACACGTGACCGATCTCCTCTGCAGGAGGAACGTCGGCATAATCGGCCGCCATCACCGTGCGGAAGGCACGGCGCACGTCAGCTTTGCTCATTGCCATGGTCAAATCGGCCTTCCTTTCTGATCTCCTGCATCAGCAATTTCTTGCCGCGCACCAGACGCTGCTTAGCGGTGGACAGCTTCAAATCCAAGCTCTGCGCCACCTCCGGCATGGTAAACTCCAACACAAAATGATAGTACAGCACTTCGCGGTAGGTTCGGGGCATGGCGGCAATGATGCCCACCAGCGCCTCGTAGTCCAGCTTGCTGCATATGCTTTCCCAGAACCCGCCATCGGACACATGGGGCGCATATTCCAGCGGAACGGCCTGCGTATAATGCTTTGTCTGGCGGGTACGGTTGTAGGCCGCGTTCTCCGCCGCACGCAGTACGTAGTAGCGCAGATCCTGCTCGTTGGCAATGGTGGAAACCGTTTTCATGTTCCGCGCGATGCCGATAAACGCATCGTGGACGGCGTCCTCCGCCTCGTGGGCATCCTTGAGGATGCTGTCGGCTTTAAAAAACATCTGCCGATAGTATGTTTCATAGATCTCCTCAAAGCGGAGGGGGGTGCCCGCATCAGCGATGAGATCGGCGTAAATCATCGGTATCATCTGGTTTACTCTCTTTCTTCTGCCATATAAAACACAGCATCGCCGCAAAGCGATGACAATATCATATATCATTTACCTCACTTTTTCCACTACTTTCTACCCCGCAGTAAACACCACTTTTTGCCGGTAAATCGATCGGCAGCCTTTCAAAAATTACCACCCACTACGACAGCATATTTGTTTCCTCGGCGCACAAGCTATGTCTGCGATACCCAACCGGGCGAAGAAACAACGCCCACTAACACGAAAGGAGTCAACGATTATGTCCAGCAAGAATTCCAACAAGCTGAATGTCCCCGAGGCTCGTGCCGCTATGGACAAGTTTAAGATGGAGGCCGCTTCCGAGGTTGGCGTCGATCTGAAGGAAGGCTACAACGGTCACCTGACCAGCCGCGAAGCCGGCTCCGTCGGCGGCCAGATGGTCAAGAAGATGATCGAGTCCTACGAGAAGAACCTGTAACTTCCCGTGCGATCCAAGACCCCGCCCATGCGGGGTCTTTTCTTTTTCCCGCAGCCGTGATATAATCATTTATTATGCGGCAAAGGAGGTCCGGCCATGCACTTTTTCGATCATCTGCGCACTGTCAACCGCCACCGGCGTCTGGTGCGCCAATACTGTTTCCGTCTGGGTCTTTACTGGCAGGGCCTGACTCACGATCTGAGCAAGTACTCTCCCACCGAGTTCTGCCGCAGCGTCAAGTATTACCAGGGCTACCGCAGCCCCAACGATCAAGAGCGCATGGTCAACGGCGTCAGCCTCTCGTGGCTGCACCACAAGGGCCGCAACCGCCATCACTTCGAGTACTGGATCGACTACTGCCTCAAGCCGGGCGGCGGCGTTTACATGGGCGGCTGCAAAATGCCGAAAAAGTACGTGGCTGAGATGTTCTGCGACCGGGTGGCCGCCTGCCGCATCTATCAGGGCAGCGCATACACCGACGCCTCGGCCTACGACTATTATCAGCACTCCATCGGACATATTATCATCAATGCCGACACCCACGCACTGATCAACCGCTGGCTTTTGCTGCTGAAGGAAGAAGGCGAAGAAGAGGCTCTGCGCTGCATCCGACGCGAACTGGAGCGCGCAGAATATTGATTTTCCTCCAATTGGCAACTTCCTGGCCAAGAAAGAAAAACTCGTTAATAATAAAACAACCTTTTTTCTTACATTTTCCTTGCTTTTTCTGTCCACTCGGTATACAATATCGGGTGGACAACTTTTCAGGAGGTTGGAAACTGAACCATGAGCCACCCTTACAAAACCCGCGAAGGCGGCGCAACCGTTACTGTATTCGTACCCTACGACTGCCACAATAACTGCCCCTTCTGTATCAATAAAAAAGAATACCCCGATTGCAGCAGCTTCTCTCTGGAGAAAATCATCGATAGCATCCGCACCATGGACTCCATCACCCCGTACTGTGACTTTGTGTTCACCGGCGGCGAGCCTCTGGCGGATCTGGAGTCTCTGCAGAAGATGCTGGACGTGATCCCCACCACCCATAAGATCTATATCAACACCACCTTCCCGGTGCAGAAGCGTTACAGCGCCGAGGAGATGCTGGCCTTCACCGAGCGCAACAAGGATAAGATCACCTGCATGAACATCTCCCGCCATCTGGTGAAGTATGTGGAGGAGTCTCCCGACGAGATCGTGGGCCGCATCGCCTGCCGCAAGCGCATCAACTGCGTGCTGTATAAGAAGTACCCCGCTAACCGCCTGCCGGAGTATGTGGAGCGCTTCCTGCCCTACAATATCCCCATCCAGTTCCGCTACGACTACACCGAGACTACGCCGGAGAACCTGTACGAGGAAGCAAGCGATCCCATCCTGCAGGATCTCAAGCGCCTGTTCACCTACCGCGGTCTGGACGGCTGCCGTATGCGCAACGGCTTCCACTTTGAGTATAAGGGTCTGCACATGACCTATCACAAGACGCTGCCCTATTCCACTATCGTGGAGACGGACGAAAACGGCGTCACCTACGACATCCTCTACGATATCCTCATCAAGCAGAACGGCGACATCCACAGTGACTGGACCGGCGTGATGATGGACGTGGAGAAGTATCGCAACGTCACCTTCGAGCCCTATGACCTGCGCCTCATCAACGGCGAGATTGATTATTGAGCATAAAACCGACTGTCGCCATGACAGTCGGTTTTCTATTTGGCAAAACCTTGCATCTTCCCCCCAACGGGTCTATAATGGTAAAAAATGTTCTTTTGGGAGGCGTGTTGCATGCATTCGTTCCTTTACCTCGGCCTTGCCGTCACGCTGGTGGCCATTGTGGCGTTGTCCATCTGGTCCGGCACACAAGTGAAAAGCGGCCAGAGGCAAAACGGTCTGGGTGTGGTGGCCGGTGTCATCATGGGTACTCTGGTGGGCGGCTCGTCTACCATCGGCACGGCGCAGCTGGCCTATACTTACGGTATGTCCGCCTGGTGGTTTACCTTGGGCGCCGGTATCGCGTGCCTCATTCTGGCGCTGGTGTATGCCAAACCCCTGCGCCGCACGGGCTGTGCCACGCTGGTGGGTATCATTCGCCGCGAGTACGGCGACAGCGCCGGTATGACGGTGTCCATCCTCTCTGCCACCGGAACGTTTATCAACATCATCTCCCAGCTGATCTCCGCCACCGCCGTCATCGCCGTGGTGTTCCCCGCCATGACCATTGAGGCCGCCGTGGCTGCCGCTGTGGTGTTTATGATCCTCTACGTCATCTTTGGCGGCACCAAGGGCACCGGCATGGTGGGTATCGTAAAGATGGTGCTGCTGTATGTCTCCGTCCTCGCCTGCGGCGCGCTGGTGCTGCGGATGGTGGGCGGCGTGGGCTCCTTCGCGGATATGGTCCACACCATCGACAATCCCGAGGGCGTGCGTTTCTTCTCCCTCTTTGCCCGCGGCGTCAGCACCGACGGCGGCGCGTGCCTGTCCCTGATCCTGGGCGTGCTGACCACCCAGACCTACGCACAGGGCGTTCTCTCCGGCAAGACGGACCGCGACGGCGTGGGCGGCGCACTGGCCTCCGCCTTCCTCATTCCGCCCATCGGTATCGGCGGCATTCTGGTGGGTCTCTACATGCGCGCCAACGCCGCTCTGTACCCCGGCATGGTGGCCAAGACGGCACTCACCACCTTCGTCACCGCCCATATGCCCCCCCTGCTGGCCGGCGTGATTCTGGGCGCTCTGTTCGTGGCGGTGGTGGGTACCGGCGCAGGTCTCGCGCTGGGCATCTCCACCATCATCAATAACGATATCGTCAAGCGCCTCACCCGCCGCTTTGACGAGGAAAAGAAGCTGGCCCGCCTGGGTAAGGTGTGGATCATCGTGGTGCTGGCGGCGGCAGGACTTCTCTCCTGCGGCGCACTGGGCGACACGATTCTGCAGTTTGCTTTCATGTCCATGGGCCTTCGTGGCGCTACGGTGTTCACGCCCCTGCTGTGCGCCCTGTGGCTGCCGGGCCGCATCCACCGGCGCTGGTGCATCGCCTCTGCCATCGCGGGCCCCGTCACGGTGCTGATCTTCGGCGTGTGGAAGGTCTTCCCCATCGACTCCCTCTTCCTCGGCATCGCCGCAAGTATGGTGATCATGGGGATCGGATTGGTGATGGGACAAAAGAAGAATATCAAAAGCTAATTAAGTCTCGCCGAGACCGGACTGTATTATCTCCAGAGCCGATATTATAATCCCGCATGGGGTAGGTTCATCAACGCGGATGGATATGCTAGCACAGGCCAAGGAATCATCGGCAACAATATGTTTGCCTATTGTAACAACAATCCCACAAATTTTATGGACAAAACGGGTGAGTTACCTGTTGAGTTGTGGGTGGCTTTAGGCGTTGGGGTAATCTCTGGCATCTCTAATGCTGCTTCTGTATGGATTAATGGCGGAACACTAGGCGAAGGTTTGATTGCTGGAGGTATTGGAGCTATAGGTGGTGTAATTGGATTTGGCGTTGCGTACATTACTAAGGGGACGCCACAAGGGCTTGTCGCTGCACGTGCCATATCTTCAGGAATAAGCAATTTAGGGGCTGCCTGGGCAACTGATCGGAATATTTCGGCCACAGAACTTGCAATGCTTGGCGTCGACATTGTTATGGATGCATGCTTCTCTACTATTGGTTATTATTACACGGATCCCATTTCTTCTTCGATTAAGCGTGACCTTGTGAACGCAGCCATGGATGCCAGCATTGATGTTGTGGAATCTTTTGCCTTCTCGGGTATTTCTTCTACAGAAAGCAATTCTTCGACATCATACATTCCGCCTGCCGTTATAAGAGGGGGTAATTATAGGTATGCCTATTAAGAGAACGGTTCTCAATGATGATTTGTTGTCTACCATAAAAACGTTATGTATCATGGTCGAAGCCGCAGTATGTATTTTCGTTTTAGTTTTGCTTTGCTGTTCTTCCAATTTGAAGCCTATGCTTGGTGTAATCCTGCTCGTTTCAGTATTTGCTGTTTTTATGGGATGTGCAGGAGCCTATCAGTATGGTTTTTATTCTGTAAGATATCAGTTAGAAGCAGAGCGGTTTTCTTTGCTTTACAAAGGGAAAGAAAAAGTTACATTCCGTGTGCATCAAGCTCTATATGTCACAAACGCTGTAGTCGAAATCCCAACGGGCGGTACATCCAAGAGGCTAGTGGATTTATTCCTCTTTTCTGAGAAGCCCATAGACACAGTATTTTTTTCGTTAGTCGGTGATGTAGCAATCAGATATGCTTTGAAAAATCGTATCATACTCCTGCCGGTAAGTGACGAGACGGCTATTTGGATCGCGGAATACATGGGCATAGAAAACATTCCTCAATATCCTAAAATGGCATTTATTTCATCCGCAACTCAGCATTAATTTACACCATCCGGGAGAGGTAACCCCTCTCCCGGGATGGTAAAAAACGGCCGTTTTAGCCCCAGTTATTTCCAATTCCTTTCCGCCCAATTTTGACCTCGCAGCTAAGTATGCCCCATAGAGACCGGGCCGTATTGCCTCTGCGATTAAGAACACATAGGTTAAGACCACAAAAAAAGAGCTGACCTTTCGGTCAGCTCTTTTTATATAAGTAACTTACTTATTGCTCAGATACTCGTCGATGGACTTGGCGCCCAGCTTGCCGGCACCCATAGCCAGAATGACGGTGGCAGCGCCGGTGACGGCGTCACCGCCGGCATACACGGCAGTGCGGCTGGTCAGGCCATCCTCGTTGACGATGATGCCGCCCTTGCGGTTGACTTCCAGACCCTCGGTGGTGCTCTTGATCAGGGGGTTGGGGTTGGTACCCAGAGACATGATCACGCAGTCCACAGGCAGGTCGAACTCGCTGCCGGCCTTCTCCATGGGACGACGGCGGCCGGAAGCATCGGGCTCACCCAGCTCCATCTCGATGCAGGTCATGCTGGCCACAGCGCCATCATCGGTACCGTTGATCTTGATGGGGTTATTCAGAGTCTTGAAGATGATGCCTTCTTCGATGGCATGCTCCACTTCCTCATGACGGGCAGGCAGCTCTTCCATGCCACGGCGATACACCACGTACACGTCGGCGCCCAGGCGCTTGGAGCAGCGGGCGGCGTCCATAGCCACGTTACCGCCGCCGACAACGGCCACCTTCTTGCCCTTCAGGTCCATGATGGGGGTATCGCTGTCTTCGCGATAGGCC
>JAZRRQ010000116.1:0-3113 GCA_045650885.1 Vescimonas sp.
TTGTCGTTATATTTTTTCCTTTCTAGCCTTGACAGCACCCGGGTAGTATGGTATTCTACTTAATGCGCACACCTGCCGGTGTGGTGGAATGGTAGACACAGGAGACTTAAAATCTCCCGGTAGCAATACTGTACCGGTTCGAGTCCGGTCACCGGCACCAATTTCATATCGCGGAGTAGAGCAGTTGGTAGCTCGTCGGGCTCATAACCCGGAGGTCGTAGGTTCGAGTCCTGCCTCCGCAACCATAAATAGTCCTGAAATCGTAAGATTTCAGGGCTTTTGATGGTTGCGGAGGGAGGACTTGAACCTCCGACCTCCGGGGTATGAGCCCGACGAGCTACCAACTGCTCTACTCCGCGATATTGAGTTGTACCGGATTTGGTGCCGGTGACCGGACTCGAACCGGTACGGTATTGCTACCGGGAGATTTTAAGTCTCCTGTGTCTACCATTCCACCACACCGGCGGATATTGGCAAGAATTAGAATACCACATCCGGGGCGCAGTGTCAAGTATTTTTATTTAAAAAGTGATCGACAAATTTCGGGAAGATGAAAAAAGCCGCCGGTTTATTGCAAAAACCGGCGGCTTTTTCGTTACAGGTCAAAGTTTTTCACAATATCAGCTGCGAAGGGGAAAAGGTCTCCGGCACGATAAGAGGCAGTGCCATCCAGGATTTCCACAAAGAGAAGCGTCTGGTCGGACAGATGCTGCCAGCCGTAGACATTGAAGATGCCGTTGGACTGGCGAACCCATGCCAGCTCGTAGTCGCCGGAAACTTCGTTGCGGCCATCGGAGTCATACAGCCCCAGCTGGCGAAGCTCCTCGATCACGTTATTGACGGCGTAGAGACCGGAGTCCTTCACGCTGGCCTTCTCCTGGGTAAAGAAGGAGATGGCGCGGTAGCCATCGTTGCGGACGAGGGTAATGCAATAGTAATCGTAGCTGTCCACATACCATCCGTCGGGGCAGGTGACCTGAACGGCGTCATAGGGGCTGCGGATCACATAAGTGCCGTCGCCCTGATCGACCACATGGCTCTGGATCTCGATATACAAGGGTGCTTCTTCCGGCAGCTTGGGGATTCGCTGCTCGCCGTAACCAAAAGAGGTAACCTCAAAGCTCAGGTCCTTTATTTCGAACTTGAAATCGGTGGTATTACCCATCATAGCGCCCAGAACAGACTGCACAAACGCGTCGAATCCTTCCAAAGACACGTCCATCTGCATGGGCAGGAAGGTTTCTGTATCCAGATAGAGGTTCATAGGGATGCGCAGGCTGCTCATGTCCAGCTTAGATACATCCATCACATCGCCGAGGGCAGCAAGTACTTCATCCACACCCTCCGCCATGCTGCCATCGACTGTGCAAGTCAGGCGGTGCGCCGTAGTGCCGTTGGGCAGGGTCACATCCTCCGTCAGCTCCACAAGGCTGGGGTCGGGGAAGAAGTTGGCAGTTGCCGTGGCATCCGGCAGGGTGACTGCTGTTTCCAGGGGAGACTTGGACCACAGATCGCTGGTTTCGTCATAGATATAGAAGACAGGCGTGTTGTCCTCCATCAGGCCATAGAGCTTCATGGGCGCGGAGACACCGTCCATTTCCAGCGTGAAGTCAGCGTAAAACTGGAGGGGATCGGCGGCAAAGAGCATGTCCGCAACAGCGCTCATCTTCATGGAGGAGGCGGTGCCGTCAGATTCTGCAGAAAACTCTGCCGACATCTGTACCGATGCCTTCGTGGGTTGGCTCTGAGCCAGCGCCGCATTCATTTTGTCGATGGCCTTTTCCGGCGTTAGCTTACAGCCGGTCAGCATCAGCATAAGTGCGGCGGTCAGAAGAAGGAATAAGATTTTCTTGGTGTGTTTCATGGCAAACCTCTGCTTTCTGTATACAACGATTGTTTACACCTAAAAAAACACGATATGCAACAAATAAAACACGATATACGACAAAAACGGTTACAACGAAATGGGGACTTTGGAAAATTCAGTCCTTATCCACGCTTCTCAGTCCTGCCACAGAAGAGATCGGCAGAGAGAAGGTGATGGCGCCGGCGGGGGTATGGGGACCGGTCTGCTCCATAATAGCGCGCATGATGGCGTTCTTCTCGCGGCTGCCTGCGGCAATGAGGATAACTTCTTTTTCGTTAGCCAGAGATACGCCGAAGAACTTTTCGGCGTACTTGGCACCGGTGCCCTTTGCGTGGAGCACCGTGCCGCCGAAAGCACCGGCGCTGCGGGCGGCGTTCATCACGTCGTCCATATAGCTTTGGTTCAAAATGACCACCAGAAGCTCATGGTCAAACTGCATCTGGGGTGCGCCGCCCTCGGGGGCGTTGTTATCGGTTAAATAAGCCAAGGTTCGTCCTCCTCCCACGCTCTTGACCGGCACGGCCATCATCACGCCGTTGCCGGGAATGTCGATGAATAATTTGCGCTTGGCGCTGCGCATGATCTGCTTTGTTTTTTCGCCGTCGGCCACGGCGGTGACCACTGCCTTTTCCGTGGCCTGCAGGCCGTACAGGTCCAGATGCTCGCTTCTGGCGGTGCCGCGGCCCAGGAAAGTGACGATCATAGGCAGGTTGTGATCGTGATAGATGGTCGTCATATCGTCGGCGCGGTCACGGTCCAATACGGAGATGAGAAAATTCAGTTCCATCAGGCCACCTCCCACAGTTCGATAATCTCCTCATCGCCGAAGGAGACAACAGGTGTTTCGGCGGTGCGGCGGGTCTTATAGACGTAAATGGCGCCCATAATCTGGATGGTGATCAGAGGCATCATAGCCACCAGAGACACCAGACCGAAGGCATCGGTCAGAATATTGCCACCCACAGCCTCGCATGCACCCATGGCAAAGGGCAGCATGAAGGTAGCGGTCATGGGGCCGGAAGCCACGCCGCCGGAGTCGAAGGCGATGGCGGTAAACATCTGGGGCACGAAGAAGGTCAGAGCCAGGGACACCAGATAACCGGGGATCAGGAACCAGAAAATGTGGAGACCCGTCATGATGCGCACCATAGCAAGACCCATGGCCAGCGAAATGGCCAGCGAAAGGCTGATGTGCATGGCTTTTTCCGACACGGCGCCGGCGCTGATCTCCTCCACCTGCTTGGTC
>JAZRRQ010000117.1:0-4210 GCA_045650885.1 Vescimonas sp.
GGATACCGTAGGAAGGAACAAGAAGGCGATTGCAGAGTACATCCGAAATCAATTGGCAGAGGATAAGATATCCGACCAGCTCACAATAAAAGAATATTACGACCCGTTTACGGGTGAGCCGACTAACAAGAGCAAATAAAAGCAGCCCCACTTGGTGGGGCCGCTCGTAATTGTATGCGGTCGGCAGACCGTTTCGCCGCGGCTTGGGGCGCGGCCAATATCAGACCCTTATAGGGTCAGTGCAGGCCACCCGTTTTACGGGTGGTCCTGACTTTAGTATGTTGCTTCGATCTCGTGGACGCGGCGGTAGAGGAATTCGTTGGCAGGGACGGGCAGATTGTGTTCGGCGGCCAGACGGATCACCGTGCCTGCAAACATCTCCACCTCAGAAGGGCGGCGATTGATGCGGTCCTGTCCCATGGAGGGGGTGGCATCGGCGGGGAAAGAGGCCAGAATATCCAGATATTCCAGCAGATCATCCTGCCGCACATCGATTCCGCGTACATTGGCCAGCAAAATCACCTCGCGCATGGCAGAAATCAGTGTCATGCGGGCTTCGCTTCCGTGCTGCAGTGCGCCGCCGTAACCGGTTCCGTAGACCATACAGGTCTGATTGATGCCAACATTGACCATGAACTTGCTCCACATGCGGCGCTGGATATCCTCTACCACATATTCCACAGCAGCGCGGTCACAAAAGGCAGTGACGCGGTCCAGGTGGGGCTGCACAACGGGGTCGATCACGCCGAAGCACAGGTGGCCGGCGCTGGTATAGCTGAGGTCACCGCCGAACTGCATGGCGTCCATGGCAATGGCCACTGTATGGACGATGCGCTCTGCGCCGTAGCGTGCGGCGATGATCTCCTCACTGGAGATGCCATTGAGGACGGAGATAATGGTGGTGTCGGGGCCTACAGAACCGGACATGGTGTCCAGTGCGGCATGCAGACCGGTGGCCTTGACTGCCACGATCACCAGATCGCAGGGGGTGGTTTCGGAGGAACGGATCACGGAGAAATCCATGAGTTCGCCATTGATGCGGTGCTGCTTACCCTGATGACGGGCATACCGGTCGTCATCCATGACAAAGCTGACGCAGCCGCTGCCCAATGTGCGGGTAATGAGACTGCCGTACAGCAGACCCAGTGCACCCATGCCGATGATGTGTACAGACTGGATAGGTTTCATAGGCGTCTTACAGATGCACGCCCAGCAGCATGAGAGCCACCAGCAGCAGGATATGGGCGGGATAGAAGAAATAGCAGGCGAAGCGGAACGGGACGGAACTGTAGCCCTTGCGGCCGCGGTAGAGCCAGATGGGGATCAGAGCCAGCAGAGCCAGAGACTGCTGGTGCAGCTCGAAGGTCTCGCCGAACAGCTCTACGGGAACATACAGGCCGCCCAGCATTTCGGTATTGACGTAGTAAAGGCAGATGGCCTGCAGCAGGAAAGCCCACCACTTACGCTCGTGGAAGAAGTAGAAGATCAGCACGGTGACGACACCGGCGCCGTAATAATCCACAAAGAGGAAGCTGCCCAGCAGCCAGCCCAGCAGCAGCAAGGCACCGGAGCAGAACATGGTCAGCGCCACCTTGCCCTTTTCGCGGATCTTGTCGATGCAGCGCATCATCAGCAGGGCGATGATGAAGGTGAACAGCACGTTCTGGTGCAGGGGATGGAAGAAGCGAGAGCCGCCGCTCATCATCAGGTTGAAGGGAATTTCGGACAGCAGGGCAAAGAGGATCATACGCCCCAGATAGCCCTTGAAGTTCTTGGTGCGGAAATAGCCTTCAGCAGTGAGGAAGGCGAAGATGGGGAATGCGATGCGGCCAACCCAAGTGAGCCAGGCGTGGTCGGTGGCGATGGTAGCCCAGGTGTGGTCCATCAGCATGATAACCATGCCCAGAATGTGCAGGCCGGCGGAAGAAATGTCAAAGCGGAAACGGGAGTCTTTCATAATAAGAGGTCCTTTCTTGTGAAAAGTGCAAGAATCTCCTCCATTGTAGCGCAAGAAAAAGAAAATTACAATAAGAAAGAGACAACAGGTGTGAGGTTTTTCCAGTTTGTTTTGTATAATGGGTGCCATATACCTCTGCGGTATCCGCGTAGGATGGCTTTTGAACCATAACGTGCAGTCACTGACCCGCGCCGTGAAGGCCTGGTGGCATCGTCTGGCGGCTGCTCCCGATTATCTTGTAAATATACGAGTATCTTCTGCGGGAACTGTTGCAAAAACCGCTTGCAAAGGGGGATAGCCGTGTTACAATGGGACAAACTGACAGACAGGGGGGACAGCTATGTTCCGTGGATATACGCAAAAGACGGTGGACTTTATGTGGGGCATTCGCTTCAACAACGAGCGAGGCTGGTTTATGGACCACAAGGAGGAATATCAGACCGAACTGTTGGAGCCCACCCGCGCGCTGGCACAGCAGGTGTATGACGGTCTGAAGGAGAAACTTCCCCACGAGCCGCTGATGGTGAAAGTGTCCCGTATCTACCGCGATGCCCGGCGCCTCCACGGCAGAGGACCGTACAAAGATCACCTGTGGTTCTGCATCCGTACCGGTGATGAGGACTGGCAGGGCAGACCTACGTTCTATTTTGAGATCGCGCCGGACTACTATAGCTACGGTCTTGGTTTCTGGGCAGCATCGCCTGCCACCATGGAGCGCTTCCGCCGCCATGCTGCCGAGCATCCGGAGGAGCTGGAAGCCCTTAGTTGCCAGCTGGAGCGGGAGGGGCGTTTTGCGCTGGCGGGTCCCCGCTATGCTCGGGCCAAAGCCGCGCCCAGCGAAGCACTGCAGCCCTGGTTTCAGATGAAGAGCGTGTCGCTGCAGTTCGAAAAAACGCTGGATGAGCGCATTTTCCGACCGGAACTGGCCGATGAGATTGTGGAGGAGCTGAGTGGTCTGATCCCCTTTTACCGCTACTTTGCAGCCATCGCCGCCCGTGCCGACTGAGAATTGTCAACAATCTGTGAATGTCAGCAAAGTGCCGGAAATCTTACTTGACAAGGTTGAAAAGCGGCTGATATAATACCTTGTGCAATAAAAAACCTCCGCCATGAGGGAGTAATTCCACCTGTGTCCTGTGCCGGGTGAAGCGTGTTCGTCAACCGGCCATTTCGGGCCCGGCGCGCTTTGAAAGAATGAGACTCATACGCAGGCCCTACCCCGGCAGGCGTATGGGTTTTTTTATACAGTTCATTAAAATTTAAGATAAAGGGAGCGATATTTTTGAACGAACGTCAATACACCTTGTCTGCCCAGCAGGTGCTGGATCAGCAGCAGACATCTGTGGAAGGTCTCAGCGCTGCCGAGGCTGACCGCCGCCGCGAAAAATTTGGACCCAATAAGCTCAAGGAAGCCGAGAAGCCCTCGATGCTGCAGCGTTTCATCGCCCAGCTGAAGGATCCCATGCTGATCATTCTGATGGCCGCCGCCGGCGTTTCCGCCCTGACCGGCATGCTGGCCGGTGAGAATGAGTGGGCCGAGGTTATTATCATTCTGGCCGTGGTGCTGCTCAACGCCATTCTGGGCGTTATTCAGGAGAGCAAGGCTGAGGCTGCCATTGAGGCGCTGCAGACCATGACCGCCGCCACCTGCAAGGTGATGCGTGAGGGTAAGATGGTGGTTCTGCACTCCGATGAGCTGGTGCCCGGTGACATCGTGCTGCTGGAAGCCGGCGATGCTGTGCCTGCCGACGGCCGTATCATTGAAAACGCCAGCATGAAGATCGAGGAAGCTGCCCTGACCGGTGAGTCTGTCCCCGTTACCAAGGTGCTGGAGGCGTTGGGCGTTGTTGAAGGCCAGGATGAGATGCCGCTGGGTGACCGCAAGAACATGTGCTACATGGGCTCCACCGTGGTCTACGGCCGCGGCAAGGCCGTCATCACCGACACCGGTATGTCCACCGAGATGGGCAAGATCGCCGGCGCACTGGCTGCTACCGCGGAAGAGCAGACTCCCCTGCAGCGCAAGCTGGATGAGCTGGGCAAACTGCTGAGCAAGATGGTGCTGGGCATCTGCGTGTTCATTTTTGCCTTTAATCTGTTTATGGCTCGCGGTGAGCTGAGCGTGGAAGGCCATGCCCTGACCGTGATTCTGGAGACCTTCATGGTGGCCGTGTCTCTGGCTGTTGCCGCCATCCCCGAGGGTCTTGCCACTGTGGTGACGGTGGTTCTGTCCATCGGCGTGACCAAGATGAG
>JAZRRQ010000118.1:0-24160 GCA_045650885.1 Vescimonas sp.
GCCGGATTCCTGGTGGCGCTGACCGGCGACATCATGACCATGCCTGGTCTTCCCAAGGTTCCCGCTGCCGAGAAGATCGACGTGGACGAGACCGGCAAGATCACCGGTTTGTTCTAAGCCCTGAAAACCAGAAAAAGTAAAGCAGAAAGGACAGCCGCCGCAGCGGCTGTCCTTTTAATTGTAGCTGTGGTGGCTTGCACTAAGAATCAATGCATGCTATGATAAGTCCCAAAGGAGGCGTTGTTATGTTCCATCTGAAATTTCCCTACGGAAAAGAACATCTTGCCATCGACCTGCCTCGTGAGCAGGTAAGCGCTGTGCTGACATCTGAACTGGAGAGCTATCGACCCGATGCCGATGCGTCCACGCTTGTGCGCCGGGCATTGGAACAGCCCATCGGATCTGTGCCGCTGCGCCAGCTGAGCCGTGGAAAAAAGCATGTAACCATCATTGCCAGTGACCATACCCGTCCGGTGCCAAGCCGCCTGCTGATGCCCCAGCTGCTGGGTGAGATTCGTGCCGGTAATCCCGATGCGGACATTACGATTCTGATTGCTACCGGCTGCCACCGTGAGACAAGCCGTGAAGAATTGATTGCCAAATTTGGCGAAGATATCGTGGCTCATGAGAAGATCGTGGTGCACGACTGTGATGATACGGCCAATATGGTGCTCCTGGGTACATTGCCTTCCGGCGGTGAGTGTTGGGTCAACCGTCTGGCCTGTGAGGCGGATCTGCTGGTTTCTGAGGGTTTCATTGAGCCCCATTTCTTTGCCGGCTATTCCGGCAGCCGTAAGGCTGTGCTGCCCGGTGTGGCAGGCCGCAGCACGGTGCTGGCTAACCATTGTGCCGAGTTCATCGACCATCCGGCTTCCCGCGCCGGCAGCCTGAAGGAAAATCCCATCCATCGCGATATGGTGTGGGCTGCCCGTAAGGCCGGGCTTGCGTTCATTCTCAATGTGGTGCTTAACGGCGAGAAGGAGACGATCCATGCCGTGGCCGGTGATATGGAGGCCGCTCATGAGGCGGGCTGCAGTTTCTTGGAAGGACTTTGCGGCGTGCAGGCGGAAATGGCAGATATTGTGATGACCACCAACGGTGGTTATCCGCTGGATCAGAATATTTATCAGGCTGTCAAAGGCATGACGGCGGCGGAAGCTACTGTGAAAAAGGGTGGTGTCATCATCATGATGGCCAAATCCAATGACGGACATGGCGGCGAGGCATTTTGCCGTGAGCTTATGGCCGGCAACGATATGGATGAGCTGATGGCCGATATTCTGCGCCGTGGAAGAGGGGAGACCCTTCCGGACCAGTGGCAGGCACAGATCATGATTCGTATTCTCCAGCGCGCCCGGGTTGTATATATCTCCGATGCCGAGGACGACTTGGTGCGCAAGCTGCATATGACACCGGCTCATTCGCTGCAGGAAGCATTGGAACTGGCAAAGCAGATGGTGGAGAAAGAGAATCCCACCATTACGGCCATTCCCGACGGTGTGGGCGTGATTGTTCACGGAAACGAGGAATAAGACAATGAAACAGATCGTTTTGATTCCTGATTCCTTCAAAGGAACACTGTCTGCGGTGGAGTATTGCCAACTGGGCAGGGAAGTGGTGGAAAAGCACTTGCCCGACTGCCGTGTGCTGACCATCCCCGTGGCAGACGGAGGCGAGGGTACGGTGGACTGCTTTGTCCATGCCCTGCAGGCCCGCCGTGTGAAGGTGTGCGTTTCCGGCCCCTGGGGTGAACCGGTAGAGGCGGAGTATGCCGTTCATGGCGATACTGCCTTTGTGGAGATGGCTCAGGCAGCAGGTTTGCCCATGGTGGGTGAACGGAAAGATCCGTCCCGAACGACCACCTATGGTGTGGGTGAACTGATCCGCCATGCGGTGGAGGGCGGCTGCACCAACATTGTGGTTGGCCTTGGCGGCAGCGCGACCAATGATGCCGGCACCGGTGCTGCTGCGGCGCTGGGTGTGCGGTTTAAGGATTCTGACGGTGCAGAGTTTGTGCCTACCGGAGCCACCCTCGGCCGCATTGCAACTTATGATACTGCGGCGGCAGAGCGGCTGCTTTCCGGCTGCACAGTGACGGCCATGTGCGATATCGATAACCCCATGTACGGTCCGCAGGGTGCAGCGGCTATCTTTGGCCCGCAGAAGGGCGCAGACAGCGCCATGGTGGAGCAGCTGGATGAAGGACTGCGCGCTCTTGCATCGGTGATGCAAAAGAAAAGCGGGATTGATGTTGCGGCCATTCCCGGTGCCGGTGCAGCCGGTGCATTTGGCGCAGGAATCGTTGCTTTTATGGGCGGCCAGTTGAAGTCGGGTATCGAAACGGTGCTGGACTGCGTTGCATTTGACGAGCTGCTGGGCGATACAGATTTGGTGTTTACCGGTGAGGGTCAGCTGGACAGTCAGAGCCTGCGCGGCAAAGTGGTGATCGGAATTGCCCGGCGCGCCGCAGCGCAGAATGTGCCGGTGGTTGCTGTCGTTGGCAGTGTAGGTGACGGCGCGGAGAAGGCCTATGAAATGGGTGTGACTTCAGTGTTCAGTATCAATCGCCGCGCTGAAGACTTTGCGCTCTCCCGATATAAGACAAAAGAGAATTTTATTGCCACGATGGATGCTATTATACGTCTGTTGGCGAAATAAGAAGAAAACAAGGGACAGTCATTGGACTGTCCCTTGTTTTTTCGTGCCAAAATGGGAAAACTTTTTCCAAGGACTGGAGTTTGCCGATAGAGTATGGTATAGTTACTTTGGATGATTGTTTGTGTCTTTGGACACAGCAAATACGTTTTGCGAGGTGCAAAATGAGTGATATGATCTATCGGAATGAAGCGCTGCGCGGCGTGCTGCAGCAAATGGGGGAGAAGATGCCTGCCGCTTCGGCTCTGCTGAACCATGAAGGCCGAATGGCTGCATTGGAATCGGTCAGTGGCCATGATGCACAGGCCTGCTGCCGGGTGCTGGAACTGTGCGCCCCGGTTATGAGCGGTGCGTGCAGTGATGCCAAGCAGTGGCTCAGCGCACTGTGTGACCGCCTCAGTGACAATATGTTTCCCGATGCCGAGCATCCGCGCTGCGATTTGTCGGATGACCAGCGGCTGTATCTGGCCGTTTTGGAACAAGTACTCGAACAGCATACGGGTGAATTCGACCCGCTGACGGATGTGATGGCGTTTCCGGAAGAGTCAATGCACCACAGCCGCGTGGCAGAGGAATACCAGCGCTTTGTTTCTGCAGCTGCCGCTGCCCATGTGCTGCCTCTGATGCGCATTAGCCGCGAGATTCGCCCCTTTGATCCGGCTTCTCATACCATCGGCGTGCACAATGTGGCGCTGCATACGGCCATCATGGCGGCAAAGGCGGGGATCCCTGTAGATCTGCCGCTGGTCAGTGCTGCCGCTTTTGGCCACGATATTGGTAAGTTCGGCTGCCGTGGCGAGGATGCCCGCCGGATTCCTTACCTGCATTATTATTATACCTGGCAGTGGTTCAGTGAGTATGATATGGAAGAGATTGGGCATGTATCTGCCAACCACTCTACCTGGGATCTGGAATTTGAGAACCTGCCGGTGGAGTCTCTGCTTTTGATTTATGCCGATTTTCGTGTTCGCGGCACCCGCGATGAGAACGGAAGGGAGCAAATCCGTATCTACACGCTGGAAGAAGCGTATGAAATGATCTTCTCCAAGCTCTATGATATGACGCCTGAGAAGCAAAAACGCTATCAGACGGTCTATTATAAGCTGCGTGACTTCGAACGCGTGCTGCAGTCGCACGGTGTACCGACCGACATAGCGTGCGATTCACTGGGACAGGCGGATGCAAGAGACGAGTCACTGCTTTCGGCACAGGATGCACTGCAGGGACTGCGGAATATGGCTTTGTCCGGATCACTGCGCCTGATGAACACCATCACGACAAACCACTCGTTTGAACTGCTTCTGGAACAGGCCAAGGGCGAGAAAAACTTGCAGCGTATCCGCACGTATTTGATGCTGCTGCAGGAATACAGCACTTATATGACCAAAGCCAACAAGAAAAAGACCCTGGCGCTGCTGTATGAACTGCTGATGCATCCCGATGGAGATGTGCGCCGTATTGCCGGACAGATCATGGGACGCCTTCTGGCCAACAGTGGCCCTCGGTATCGCAAGGAGCGGCCGGTAGGTGCCAAGCGCGGTGTGATGATCCCCACGATGATGGCGTTGCTGGACGAGTCGGTGGAACTGTGGGAAAAGTATATTGAACTTTGCCTCCATCCAGACCGCAAAATTGCACCTAAGCACGCGCTTCGTATTTCCAACAGCCTCAAAACGCTGTGTGAGTCCATGTTTGCCGGCTTGGACGCCAAAGAGAGCCGCCAGATGGTTGAGCCGCTGCTGCGCCGCCTGTACGATGCCAACGGAAGTGACCGCTTTGTTCTGGTGGACGCGCTGACAATGGTTCCCTATGCATGCATTCCGGCCCAGCATCGCCTTCGCCTTGTGGAAGTACTGGGCGAGATGCTCGGCCAGGATGAGATTCGACTGCAGCTCACCGCGCTGCGCTGTTTGGAAGCGATGGGTGCATACGAAGAGGTTTCCTGTAAAGTCAAAGAGATTGTCAGTTCCTTTGACTGCTCACTTTATGACAATTTTGAGGTGCTGGACTACCGCAAACGCTGTGCCCTGGGTCAGCGCAGCGATACGCTGGATGAAGCCGGTGCCTCCCGCATTTACCTCAGTAACCTGAAGAGCGCCGTCCATTGGACGGTCAAGCTGACCCAGATCGATATGCTGTGCGATCACGCCATCGCGCATCCCCAAACGGCACTCCATACCGCGATGCACCTGTCCAATGTGCTGTCGGTCAGTGAACATTTCCCGGTGCGTCAGTCGGCCGGTGAACATCTGGTGATGATCGCGCCCTATCTGACGGCGGACCATGTCAATGAGATTACCATCGATCTGTTGCGTGAGCTGGAAACGGGTCAGGATGAGATCTCTTATGTGATCCCGCCCTATCTGGGCCGCTTGATGTGCCTGCTGCCGGAAAAAGAGTTGTGGGAAGCGGAAAGACATCTGGAGACGCTGATTCGCGGCAGCGCTGTGCGACCTGCACGTGTAGCACTGTATGTGATGGGTGAACTGCTCAACATGCTGCCTGCCCATGAACGCGACATGATTGATTACTGTCTTGGTCTGCTGATGACCGGCATCTGCCATTTTGAGTCATCGATCCATCAAACGGCGCTGGCTGTACTGTGCCGCGATGTGCTGGGCAGCGACCGCATTACGCTGCAGCAGCGCTCGGACATGTTCCTGCGTCTGCATAAGAAATTGCTGACGGTACTGGTCGAGATGAAGCAGGGCCAGCTGGGCTTTTTCAACTGTGCCGCCATGCTGAACCATCTCTATCGCTTTACTGTGCAGCGCGAGGTGCATGATGGCTGCTTTGAATTCCCGCCGGTGAAGCCTGCAGCCTTTTTCCCCGGTACGTTTGACCCCTTCTCTGTGGGACATAAGCAGATCGTGGAGGAGATCCGGCGTCTTGGTTTTGAAGTCTACCTGGCGGTGGATGAATTCTCCTGGTCCAAGATGCCGCTGCCCAAGCTGCTGCGCCGTGAGATCGTCAGTATTTCCGTGGCAGATCAGTGGGATACCTACCTTTTCCCCGACGATATACCCATCAATATAGCCATGCCGGAAGATCTGGCCATGCTGCCGAAACTTTTCCCTGACCGTCCGGTGTATCTGGTAGCCGGCAGTGATGTAATTTACAATGCTTCTGCCTACCGCAGTGAGGCGCCGGGCAGCGCAGCAGAGTATAACCATGTGATCTTCTGCCGAAACTCTGAGGAAAAGGCAGATCATGCGTCACTGAAACGGATCATCCGCGGCGAACTGAAAATTTTGTCGCTGCCCACATTTTTTGAGTCGGTCAGCTCCAGCCGCATCCGTGAGTTTGTTGACCAGAAATTGGATATCTCCATGCTGGTGGATCCGGTGGTGCAGTCTTTCATTTACGAACATGGCTTCTACGTTCGCTCACCTGAGCTCAAGAACGTGATGAAACCGCAGGATATCTTTTTCCGCCGTTACCGTGCGTCCGATGCGAGCCTGCCTGAGTCGCTGAATCAAGCCATTACTTCTGTGCAAAAGCCTTTGGCTGTGACAATGTGCGCCCGTCCCGATGTCATGCTGGGTTGGGCTGTAGGACATACGCTGCAGGCATCGGAACTGTATGATGCGCTTCATTCGCTGCAGGCAGCCCGCTATGTGCGCCGTTACGCGTCCGGTCGTATCCTGATGGTCAATGATGTGGAGATCTGCGCTCAGCGCACGATGGAGCAGTGCCGTATGGTACTCACTGAGCTGCTGGCCCGCAGCTTGGACAGCGACCATACCTATGCGCTGTGCCGCTGCACGCCGGAAGATACCGCGTTGCGTCAGGCCTTGGCGCAGCTGGGATTCCTGCCGGTGGCGGATTGTGAAGACACCTTCTGTGTGGATATGCGGGCGCCCGTGATGTTTCTGCAGGACGTGCTGCTGTGGCTGAAGAAGCCGCACCAGGATGACCCTGAGGTGAAGGCTGCCGTGCTGCAGACCAGACCCAAGCTGCGTGAGGCACTGTGTGCCATGTTCCCGGGTCAGCTGGTATTGTGCTTCGATTCGGAGATGCTCAATCAGGTGGTTATGGAACGGGTGCAGCGGGCCAACGGTGTGCAGGATGTGCCTGCCGGTGTGCGCCGTCTGGGGCCGTATATGTGTGTGCCTTACGGCAAGATCCTCTCCAACGAGATCGTACCCAATACGGTGACAAAGACGCTGCATGCAGAAAAGCGGTTTGATGCCGATATTGAAAACTTTGCCATTGTGGAGTATCCCGGTTACTCGCAGCTGCACACTCAGGCCCGCACGCTGCGTGCATTCCATCGGCCGATGCTGCTGGTGGATGACTTCCTGCATAAGGGATATCGTATCGAGAAGCTGGATCATGTGTTCCGCGAGGAGAATTTAACCATCGATCGTATCATTGTGGGCATTATGTCCGGCAACGGAAAGGATCTTATGCAGGTTCAGGGACGACAGGCGGAATGCGAGTACTTCATTCCTAACCTCCGCTATTGGCTGACGGAGAGTTTGCTGTATCCCTTTATCGGCGGTGATAGCGTGGGTGAGCGCGACATGACGGAACATATGCTGCCGTCCATCAATCTGGTGCTGCCGTATTATTATCCCAACTTTATGCCGGAGGTTACGGAAGAGAGCATCATCAACTACAGCCGCGTGGCATTGGGTAATGCGCTGGAGATTATGCGCATGCTGGAGCGTCGGCATCAGCGTATCTTTAACACAACGCTGACGATCCGCCGCCTTGGCGAGGCGCTGCAGCAGCCCCGCCTGCCGGATAAGGGTAACTGCATGAAATATGACTTCAGTCGTCCGGCTTCCGACTATTTGGCGGAAGATCTGTGCCAGATCGGTCGTATTTGCCGCAGAGTTGAGGAGTGAACATATGCTGAAACAATGGAATCATATTTGCCTTTGCGGTCCGGAGAATCTCTTTCCGGCTGGTGCAGAGCCGGTGGATCACCTGTTTGAACCGCTGGTATTTTTGGTGCAGCGTGACGGCTTGCGCAGCCGCGGCTTGTGGGCGATCCGTTCTTTGGCGGAGCTGGAAGAGGCAGAGTCTGTGCGCTGTCTGCTGCCCTGTGAGTCGTATGCGGAGGAGAGCGAACTGAGTCACTTTGTCTCGCAGCATGGTGCTATGGTGGCGAATACAGCTTTTGTGCGGCTGTTTGACATGCTGCCCCGCTTTCTCTTTCCCAAAACAACCGGCCTTCGCGTGACGCTGGTGGGACTGGGTGACGTGGGTGGCACGGTGCTGACAGGATTGAAACTGCTGGGCCGTGAGATCGCTGAGATCGCCATTTACGACCCCAACGAGGCCATGTGTCGCCGCTATGAGATGGAGCTCAATCAGGTTCTGCCGGAATACCCCGGTGGCCATGTGCCCCGTGTGACGGTCTGTCCGGAGGAGAAGCTGTTTGATTGCGACCTCTTCCTGTTCACGGCCTCCCGCGGCGTGCCGGCGGTGGGCAGTGCTGTCAAAGATGTGCGGATGGCTCAGTTTGATGCGAACCGCGCGATGCTGGATGTCTATGCCAGAAAGGCGCGCGAGGCACAGTTTTCCGGTCTCTTCTGCCAGATCTCCGATCCGGTGGACCACCTCTCCCGTGAAGTGTTCCTCTGCTCCAACCGGGATGAGAGCGGCGCATATGACTTGGCAGGACTTCTGCCGGAACAGGTGCAGGGCTTTGGCTTGGGTGTCATGGCTGCCCGCGCTGCGTACTATGCGGAGAAGGAGGGGATCTCCTTTGACTCCGGCCGTGTCTACGGACCGCACGGGCAGGGACTGGTGGTGGCCAACAGCCCTGATGTGGCGTATGACG
Organism: Vescimonas sp.; assembly: GCA_045650885.1. GTDB lineage: Bacteria > Bacillota > Clostridia > Oscillospirales > Oscillospiraceae > Vescimonas. The sequence goes on from JAZRRQ010000118.1 coordinate 8,450, forward strand.
ATGCGCTGTCCCATCGCCTGACTGAACTGACCCGTACTGCCAATCTTCAGGTAAGAGATCTGGGTTTCAAGCCGTACATTGCGCCGGGCCTTTCTTCGGCAGCTGTGTCGATCCTGCGTCTGGTGCGTGGGGAGGCACATTACGGTGCCGTTCCGTTGGGCGGTGCGTACTTTGGCTGCGTGACTCGTATGACGCGCTATGGCGTGGAATTGCAGCGTGAAACGATCTGTGAGCAGTTGCTCAGCCGTCTGGAGGAAACTCATCGCGCACTGCGTGAGTTTGATTACCAATGAGGGGGCCGCTTGTTGTGCTGCGTGTCGGCAGCAGTGAGCGACTGGAGCGGCTGCTGCGCCGTGCGCTGGAAGGTCGTGATTTCAGATGCCTCTGCCCGGACCATCTGGTGAACGGCCTGCAGGATGCTCGAATCCTGTTTGCCGTTTCCGTGGATGCCTTTGGTGTGGATACCGGGTTTGTGCGCCTGCTGCGGATCTTGCGCGGTGGCGCAAGCCTGAGGGGCTGTGTGGCCGGCATCGTGGTGGATGGTGCTGACGAACTGTACACCAAGTCAGCGGCGCAGGAGCTGGCGCTGGCGGCCAATATGGCCGGCTGCGCATTTCCCGGAAAGCCGCTGGTGGAGGGAACCGGATCTTTATATAACCAGCATATTATGGCGCGTCGTATGGATTTGAGCTGGGAAGAGACGTATTTTGCCCGTGCCACAGAACTGGTGGAGCGCCTGCTGACCTTTGAAGCTCCGAAATTTGAAAATCCCAAGGTTTTGATGATCCATGCCTCGGATAATCAGCGCTCCAATACCGTGTGGTTGGGTCGTCAGCTGCTGCAGCGCCTGCCCGATACGATCTCCACGCGGGAAATCTCTCTGCAGAACGGGACGATTCACGATTGCCGTGGCTGTTCTTACGCTGCGTGTCTCCACTTCTCCCAGAGTGATACCTGCTTTTACGGCGGTGCCATTTCGAAGGAAGTGCTGCCGGCTATTCGCGAGTGTGATGCCATGCTGTTTTTGTGTCCCAACTATAACGATGCGGTCAGTGCCAACTTGATGGCGCTGTTCAACCGTATGACCAATCTGCTGGTGCAGCAGGAACTGTTGGATAAATACCTGTTCGGCGTGGTGGTCTCCGGCTATTCCGGCAGCGATCTGGTGGCGCGCCAGCTGTTGGGCGCTCTGTGCTTTAACAAGACAGTGATGCTGCCGCCCCAATTTTGCATGCTGGAAACGGCCCATGATCCCGGTTCGGCCCAGCACCTGCCTGATGTCGAGCAGCGTTTGGATGTTTTTTCCGCCCATATGGCAGCAATACTGCAAAAATAATAAAAGAACTCCGTCCATCGGCGGAGTTCTTTTTATTAGTCGGCGGATAAAATCGTTTCGGCAAACCCTGTGGCAAAATATCGCGCGCCAAGGATGGCCTCATCCAGCGAATTGCCTGCCGCACCGATTTCCACCAGCATAGCGCCCGGTCGGAACTGCTGGTTGTAGCGGTAACCGCGCGCTGCAACAGGACGCATCAGCGTGGGGGAGAGTGCGTTCAACTTCTCCTGTGTCGCGATCGCCAGCTGGAGATTATCGCGCCACGCATCGTGGGCAACACCCATCACAAGACAGCATTGCGCGATGCGCGGGTCCTCCCGTGTTACCAGCTTGTATTGGTTTCCGTTTGCGTCCTGAATGGCGTCGCGGTGTATATCCAGTATGAAAGAGATAGAGGGATATTTCTCCAGATATCGCTCGATGGAATCATAGCTGCTGTTATAGGCGTCGTTGTAGCTGGCTGCATCGTGCAGCGTCCGATCGTGCAGCACGGAGATACCGTATGTGGACAGTACCGCAGCGACCTCGTCACCAACGCGTACCACATTATAATTGGTGTCAAGAGTTCGGTACGTACCGCTGGCCTCGTATTCCTGACCGGGCGGCATAGTGTAAGCTTCCGTGCCGTGGCTGTGGATGATCAGTACCTGTGGGCCGTCCTGTGCCAGACGGGCGGAGAAGGCTGCTTGCTCCAGTTCTTCGACAAGGAGCTGTCTTGAAGAGGTATTTTTGATGTACACACCGTTGACCACAGTGTAACTTTGGGCGCCTGTGGGAATCACCGTTTGTGACGGGACTCCATTTTCGGTAAACAGGAGGTCGTCATAACGGATGTCGGTTGCGGGATCATCAGTCGGCGGTGCAGGCGCAGGCGTGCCGCCACTTTCTGCAGGTGGGGTGAGAAGCGTCTGGGCCATCAAGGTGGTGATGGGATTACGGTGCTGCATCAGAAACGGCGATTGCCGCAGCGCCAGAATGTTGACAGCCGTAAGGAGATCGGTGCTGAAGAAATCGCCCAACTCCCAGCGCAGAATGCCGGTATAGATGGCACGCAGGTCGGGAAAGCGGTCTGCGGCCGCCTCCAACGAATCGCTGCGTGTGGAGATCACAACGGACCATAAGGCCATTGTTGCCAGGATCAGTGCTGCAAGACGGCGTAGTAGCTGTTTTTTCATAATCAGTAAATCCTCATAGCCGGTGTGACTGTACAAAAAATAGCTATGCAGAAGTGCGAAGCGTTATGATATAAAAGTTACAAAGAAATGTGAAGTTTTGCGTTGATTTTTTCGACAGATACAGTATAATATATTCAATAAATTTTACAGGAGGTTTGCAGTATGGAAGAGAAGGATATCCTGATGAATGAGCAGACCGAGGAAACGGTCCATCAGCCTGCGTGGGAAGTGATTCCTGATGCCGATCTGGAGGAAGTGGAAGAAGTGCTGGAAGATGCTGAGGAAGAACTCAAGCGGGGCATTTCTGCCATTAAGGACTGGGTGCATAACACGCTCTATGAGGCCAACCGTGTGTTCCGTGAGCATAAGATCGCGGTGTTGGCCGTTATCGGCGGCATCGCCGCTGCTGCTGCCGTGGCCGGTGTGCTGTGGGCATTGCTGAAAAAGAAAGACTGATCAAAAAAGGCAAGACTGTGTGTCTTGCCTTTTTGCTTTTCGGCGGAAGCGGTTAATAGAAGATTTACAAAGGGTTTACAGTCTCGGCGTTGTTTGTACAGTGAAAAAATGTTATGATATTTTAAGTCATACGATAAATGGAAAGGAAGTCAGGCTATGCGAGTAATTGATCTGGAATCCATCAACTATAATATGCGCAACGAGACCCAGTTTGTGCTGCGCTGTGAAGAAGTCTATCACGATAAGATCAGTGCGGCGGTGGGTACGATTCTCTCCAACCGTAAACCGTTTGTGGCGCTGACCGGCCCTTCCGGCAGCGGAAAGACCACCACTGCCATGCGTCTGAAAGAGTATCTGGAGAACCTGGGCGTGCAGGTTAACGTGCTGAGCATGGATAACTTCTTCCTGCCGCTGGATCAACGCCCGCCCGAGGCGTCCGACTGGGAGTCTCCGTACTGTGTGAATATCGAGCTGCTGGTTTCTACGCTGCACCGTCTGGCAGAGGGTGAGACGGTGGATGTTCCCTGGTATGACTTTAAAACGGGCATGACCGGCGGTTATCACACGGTGCAGGGACATAAGGGCGGAATCATTTTGGCCGAGGGTATCCATATGCTCAATCCGCTGATTTTTGATAAGATTCGCAGCGAAGCTTGTGGTGTCTATGTAGCGCCCCGCACCCGTATTATTACCAACGACGATAAGATCGTCCGGCCTGAGCAGCTGCGGGTGGCGCGGCGTATGATCCGGGATTATTATAACCGCGGTCATTCGCTTCGCGATACCGTCATGCGTGCTGAGAGCGTGGATCGCGGTGAGGTGCAGCACATTCAGCCCAACAAGCACAACGCAGCCATTCACATTGACACGTTCCACGATTACGAACCCTGTCTTTTAGCCAAGTTCCTGCTGAATCTGCCGGAATTTGAGAAGGAACTGGACGAAGCATTTCTGGAAGAGCACGGCCTGACAGATCTGATGAAGGTGGTGCGCGGAGTGCAGCCTTTGCATACGCCGTACGTGCCACGCAATTCTCTGATCCGTGAGTTTGTGGGCGGCAGTATCTTTGATTATTAAGTTTTGAAAAAACGCCGCAATCAAGCGGCGTTTTTTCTTTTTGGCGGATTGTTTATAAATTGACAAAGTGAAAAGCGAATAGTATAATATAACCAATAAAAGAGGGGGTATGTATATGAAGATCATTACTATCAGCCGTGAATTTGGCAGCGGTGGCCGTGAGTTGGGCAAGCGATTGGCCGACGAATTGGGGATCCCCTGCTATGACCACGAGATCATTGAAATGATCGCCAAGCAGAACGGATTTGACGAGCGCTATGTGGCCAATGTTTCGGAAAAGAGCATTGAAGCGGCTTATCCGCTGACCATCGGTCACCGTTTTGCCATGCCGCCTGTCCAGATTATGGATCAGTCCATCCGCGTGGCGGCTGCCCAGCGCCAGATCATTGAGAATTTTGCCAAGCAGAGCGACTGCGTCATCGTGGGTCGCTGCGCCGATGTAATTCTGGAAGATATGCAGCCGCTGAACCTGTTTGTCTATGCCGATATGGCCTCCAAGCTGCAGCGCTGCAAGGACCGCGCACCGGACGGCGAGAATCTGAGTGATACCGAACTGGTTCGTATGATCCGCCAAATCGACAAGCAGCGTGCTCAGCACCACCAGATGTACAGCGATACCAAGTGGGGCGCCAAAGAAGGCTACCACCTGTGCGTGAATACGTCGGGCAAGGAGATCAAAGCGCTGATTCCGGCGCTGGCTCAGTTCGCCAAGGCCTGGTTTGGTGAATAAACGAAGTAAAAGGCCGCAGCATTGCGGCCTTTTTTTCTTATGAAAGAGGGACAAATCATGAAACTGACGGTACTTTGTGACAACTGTGCCCGCGTTGGCGCTTATTATTTGGCCGAGCCCGGCGTGGCGTATTTGCTGGAAGAAGGTAATGCGAAAATTCTGCTGGATACCGGTTTTACCGATGTCTATCTCCGCAACGCCGCCAAACTGAACATCGACCTTTCGGATCTGACGGCGCTGGTGATCTCTCACGGTCACGATGACCATACAGGCGGTCTGGTTTACCTGCCCCGCCAAAAGGGGAAGCTGCCCCTCTACGCACATCCCCAAATCTTTGAACGTAAGAGACTTGATGGCGAGGAGATCGGCGCTCCTTATACGCAGGAACAGGCGGCAGAGTTATTCGATCTGCGGTTGAGCACTGAGCCGGTGCAGCTGAGCGAACGCTTGATGTTCCTCGGCCAGATACCCCGCAGCAACGACTATGAAAATAAGCAGCCCGTGGGTGAACGGTTGGTGGACGGTCAATGGCAGCCGGACTATCTTATCGATGACAGTGCCCTCGTTTACCGCGGTGAGGATGGCTTGACCATCATCACCGGCTGTAGTCATTCCGGTATCAATAATATTACCGAATATGCGAAGAAGGTTTGCGGTGACGACCGTATTTGCGGCATTATCGGCGGCTTCCATATGCCGGTGGTCAACAACCAGACGGAGAAAACGGTGCGCTGGCTCTCCAAACTGCGCCCGAAGAATCTGCGGCCTTGCCACTGTACCTGCTTCCACGCTCGTGCCGCTATTCATCAATGTGTGCCCATTGGCGACACCTGCGTGGCAGATGTGCTGGAATTTTGATAAAAAAACCGTGCTGACACGTATCAGCACGGTTTTTTATTATCTCTTGCGTCCCTTCAGCCAAAAACCAAAGAAGATACCGCATACGCCGCCGACAATATGGGTCAGCTGGGAAATGCTGTCGCTGCCGCGGATACCGTCCATGATCTCGCCGCCCAGGTAGAAGATGACCACCAGAATCAACGTCACGGGGATGCCGCCCTTTTTCATCTCTGTGAAGGAGGACAGCACAATCATCATAAATACAACGCCGCTTGCACCCATCAAAGCGGTGGTGGGGAAAAAGATGAAGTTTACAAGACCGGTGACCAGCGCCGTCACGGCAATGATAGACAGCAGCGTTCGGCTGCCGTACTTTTCCTCCAAAGCAGGTCCCACCAACAGCAAAAGCAGCATATTGCCCATATAGTGACTGTAGTCCGCATGTCCCAGCACGTGGCCAAAGAAGCGCACATAGGTAAAGGGATCCGACAGGGAAGAGCGGTATACACAGAACAGCTCCGATGTGGTGAAGCCGCCGGTCACACCGTCAAGAATCAGTGCCAGTAGGCTCAGCAGCGCAAAGGTCAGCACCACCGGTGCGTTAAATCGAATCACAATCTTTTTCAATATCTCGCCTCATTTCGCATCTGTTTTCCTTATGATACAATATTTAGCCGCAAAAGTAAACAAAAAGAGACCCGCATTTGCGGGTCTCTTTTCAGTTCAAAGCTAATGCAGCGGCCCGCAGATCGGCGTCTCCGTCATAGCGGATCTCCACCACGCGGCTGCCGTCGAGAAGAACCACGTTCTGTTTTTCGGCCGGTCGATAGTTCTGATAGAGGAACATGGGCGGCACGCCTATATAGAACCACGCGCTCTCGTGACCTGCCACATTCAACGCTTCTGCGCCGGCAAGCCGAGCCTGTTCCTCGGCATAGCGCCGTGCCAGCCAGTCCCAGCGTGCCTCGTAGACCGTCACTTGGTAGTCGTGCACATAGCGGGTGCCTCCTCGCTGAGACCATGTGTATTCCTCGCTCAGACCGTGGTGATAGTGGTATACACTGTCCAGCACGTCGTCAGACCCTTCCGCCGGCAGAAATTCCGGTGCGCTGTAGACTTGGTATGCGCTGTCCGGCACATCCGCGACCTCGCCTATTCCGAAGCTTGAGGTGAACGGAGCAAGATACACGGTCAGATAGAACAGCAGATGCAGTACAATGACCCAGCGTTTGCCGCGGAGACCCTCCTTTTCCCGCTTGCGGGTGTGGTAGGTGCGCTCCAGAAGCGTCCGGTGCTTGAGACGGCGATACGAGCGAAACTCAAGCAACATGACAACAGAGACATATGCGAACAGAACCGGCATGGAGAACAGCTGGATCAGAGGTTGAGTCAGAAGTGGGTAATAAATGCCGTGCTGGATGTACATCACGACCACCCAAACGAGAACCACTGTACACAGCAGATAGATAAAGAGATAGAGCGCCCAGTTTCGTCGCTGTGCTTTCTCCAGCGCCATGCGAAGGTGCTCTTCGTCGGTGTTCAACTCTACTGCGTCATCCCTCATGGCGCGGTAGATATCAAAATATTCCGAGAAATCGGTGACATGTTCCCACCCGAAGTCGCGGTATTCCTCCCGCCGCACTTTGGTGTTGGCATATTCGTCCTCCAGCACATCGATGCGGTGTCGCACCGCTTGTGGCTGTGTTTTGAGAAAGACAAACCGTCTTCCCTTGCTCTTCTGCAGCAGAAAGCCACGCGTGGCCATGTCGTCCAGCCAGCCCTCAATAGCGTCGATCTCCCACAGCTGATAGGGAAGAAGTCTGGAAATAGTTGCCATAGCTTAATTCACCTCCCAATACTACGTGTGAGTGGTTGATGCGATGACGATTCCAATAGCCCATACCCATGCGGCGATGCACAGGATCGCGAGAATGACCAGCAGCCTCCGCCAGAGGGTGCCACGTTTGGCCCGCTGGGGCGTATGGATTATGGTTTCCGAGTGATACTTGTACCGCAGCGCGGCGGTGAAGGAAAGAACGATGATCACAAGAAAGATTAATAGAGTCAGCACGCCGAATAGGAGCAACGGCAGCCAGTCGGAGTCGTACTGCTGGTTGGCCCAGGATTTGAAGGCTCCGACGGTTTCCTGAAGAATAAGTCTCGCGTATAAGGCGAGTGCCAGCATCTGAATCAGCCGATTGCGGATGGTGCGCTTCACCAGACCGTCCAGTAGATCGCAGTCGGTGTGCAGCTCCGGTGCGTTGGGGTCTTCGGCGCGGTAAACCTCTGCGTGCTTGGTGTAATAGCTGCAGAACTCCCAGCCGAAGTCCCGGTAGGTGGCTGTGCGCTCTCTTTCTGTGGGGTCATCTTCATCGCGCCGTGGATCTACGCGGTAGCGAGCGGGGGCGGGGGAGCGCTCAAAACGGCAGAAGGGCCCCCATTTGGCCTGAAACTGCAGACCCATTTGACTCATCTCATCCAGCCAACCGGCGATGGCATCCACTTCAAAGCATTCGTAAGGTGCGAGCTTCCATACAGTCTTTCTCATACTTCAGCGCTCCTTTCTTCCGATTCCAGATCCGCCACGCAGCGGCGCAAGCGGTCGCACTCGGCTTCGTATAGCTGCCGTCCCTTGTCGGTGATCTCATAGTTGCGGCGGCGACCGTCTACGCTTACTTCGCGGATCGCATCTTCTTCTGTCAGCTTGGCCAGAATGGTATACAGGGTGCCGGGGCCTAATGTAATGCGGTTGTCCGTCTTTCGGCCGATCCACTCCACGATGTCCACGCCGCACAGCGTCCGGCGCCGCAGCGCCATCAGCACATAAAACATAGGTTCGGACAGCGTATCGAAGGCTTTGCGGGGCATGTAGACCACTCCTTTCCGCAAAATATCGTTTAACGATGTTTCTGATTTCAATATAACATCGTATTACGATATTGTCAATCGAAAGGTTATTTTCTTAGCCTGCGAAAAAATCATCGAAAAGGGGGTTGCAATATCCCACATTTGGTGTTAGAATGTCCACATCAACTGAATAGACCCTTTGAACTGCACAGGATTGTAAGAAACTGAGTAGGGAGGGGACTCTGGAGAATCCCATTGAATTGGGTGCCGAAGGTGCAAGGCTGTGCGCAGCCGAATCTCTCAGGCAAAAGGACAGAGCGGTTCATCGTCCCATGCGGGCGGCGAGCACTGTTTAGCTCCAGGGTTGCTGTTTCAGTCAGCAACTCTTATTTTTTTGGAGGAAAAGAAAATCATGGAAGCTGCAATCTTGAAAATCGTCGCAACGATCAACGCGTACCTCTCTGACTATATCCTGATCTTCCTGCTGGTGGGTACCGGTCTGCTCTTCTCCATCAAGACTCGCTTTGTGCAGGTGCGCTGCTTTGGTGAGGGTATGAAGAAGGTGTTTGGTAACCTGTCCCTGCGCGGCGGCAAGCAGGAAAGTGGTATGACTTCTTTCCAGGCTCTGGCCACGGCCATCTCTGCCCAGGTTGGTACCGGTAACATCGTCGGTGCCTGCGGCGCCATTCTGGTGGGTGGCCCCGGTGCGATCTTCTGGATGTGGGTCATCGCGTTTTTCGGCATGGCTACGATTTATGCCGAGTCCACCCTTGCTCTGAAGACCCGTAAGGTGGATGAAGACGGTACGGTTCGCGGCGGTCCCGTGTACTATATCACTACTGCCTTCAAGGGTGGTTTCGGTAAGTTCCTGGCCGGCTTCTTTGCTGTGGCTGCCATGCTGGCTCTGGGCTTTATGGGCTGTATGGTGCAGTCCAACTCCATCGGCTCTTCCTTTGAGACTGCCTTCGGGATTCCTTCTTGGGTAATTGGTATTGTGCTGGTTGCCATCTGCGGTATTATCTTCCTGGGCGGTGTGCAGCGTCTGGCTTCTGTCACCGAGAAGATTGTTCCCATTATGGCCGGTATCTTCCTGCTGGGTGGTCTGATCATTCTGGTGGCTCGCATTCAGTATATCCCTGCCACTTTCGGCATGATCTTCAAGTATGCCTTTACCCCCACCGCCATTATCGGCGGTAGCATGGGCGCTGCCCTGAAGGCTGCCATCAGCCAGGGTGCCAAGCGCGGCCTGTTCTCCAACGAAGCCGGTATGGGTTCTACCCCCCACGCACACGCTCAGGCTAACGTGGCTCATCCCCATGATCAGGGTGTTGTGGCCATGATCGGTGTCTTCATTGATACATTCATCGTGCTGACCCTGAATGCTCTGGTGGTTATCTCCACTCTGTACACCGCCGATGGTCCCTTGGCCGAATGTGGTGCCGCTGCTGCCAGCACGGTGCTGACCAAGGCCAATTTGGCACAGGTGGCATTCGGTACTGTTTTTGGTGAGAACTTCGGCGCCATGTTTGTGGCAATCTGCCTGTTCTTCTTCGCTTTCTCCACCGTGCTGAGCTGGAACCTCTTTGGTAAGATCAATGCAACTTACCTCTTTGGCAAGAAGTTTGCTCCCATTTATACCATCATCGCTCTGGGCTTTATCTTCCTGGGCACGCTGCTGCAGAACGATCTGGTTTGGGAACTGACCGATATGTTCAATAACTTGATGGTTATCCCCAACGTCATCGGCCTCGTGGCACTCTCTGGCGTTGTGGCAGCTTCCTGCAAGGAAGGCTGCGCCAAGAAATAAGAATAAACAGGGAGCCGGTGCATCGCATCGGCTCCCTGTTTTGAAAAAATGCAGAATATTGAAAAATAATGCTTGACATTTGGCAGATGTTGAGGTATATTAATCAAGTCGACAGCAAGAAACGACACAATATGGGGGTATAGCTCAGCTGGGAGAGCGCTTGAATGGCATTCAAGAGGTCAGCGGTTCGATCCCGCTTATCTCCACCAAAAAACACTGACTTTTGTTATAAAAGTCAGTGTTTTTTTAACTTTTTGGAGATTTTTGTTTTGGCAGGTCAACACAAAGGTCAACAAAAGGTTCCGTTTCAGGTCTTTTTGCTGTCGAAAGGCGGTCAAGGAGAAGTTGCTGTGCATTTCTCAAGACGAGAATCGGCCCATCGCTATGATCCAGGATGCCGCACTTTTGGACGAGACGATGGTTGAATATTATGACGCTTCTATTTCTGTGGAACAACGCGCTGCATGGTATGAGATTGCACTGCAGAAACTGGAATAGTGTGATTTGATTTTTCTTGATCCGGACAACGGATTGCTTGTAAAGAGTGTGTGCAATTACTTTCCCTAAGGGAACTGTGCGAGACTACTTTTTGATTGCAGCTAATGAAGATCATGCATCCGAACGGAAAGAGCCATTACAAAAACAGAGCAGAGCCTTTGGGGTAAAATGAAACTTTGCAGAATCAGCATTATTTAACTTGGTGTTCACCTGCCGGTTTTCCCGGCAGGTGATTTTTTGTAATTCACGCTTCGGGAGCTGTGACGATAGTGACGGTATCAGCACCGGGGTTCAGGGTCTCGCCACTATTGCCAATAAATCTGAAATCATTTTGTGCAGTATTTGACGAAAACACGGATAGTCATTTTGCATCAAAAAGTAAAAATCGTGCATTTTCGAATTCTATTTACAAATTTTTACTTAAAGGGTTGTATTTGGGATTAAAAAGGAGCATAATATAAGTGCAAATGCTGATGCTATCCCGTTATTTATAAAACAAGAGCCACAAGTAGTGGCGCTTCAACTGCCGGCTTGTGGAGGAGGTGTTCAGCGCCGCCATGAAGAGAGCACACCGTGCAATATTGATTGTTACCGTCTTTGTGATGACCTGCTTCATCACCGTGGGCTATGCGACGCTGACCGATCACCTTTCCATCACCGGTTCAGCCAATGTAGAGGGCAAGCCGTATAAAGGCGTTTACATCAAACAAGTAATGCTGATGAGCGCCACCAATGTCACCACCAGCGTGAATGACTTCATACTGCCCACCAACCACAAGACAACGGCAGACGCCAGCCGCAGCGGCGGCACAGTGGTTTATAAAATCACCGTTCATAACAACACCGATGTGACCTACTGGTATGTGGGGCCGCAATACACCGCCGATTATGAGCAAAACGCTCTGATCGGTGCAGGCAACGGCATCACCATCGTAACCCGCGACCAACTCTCCGACAACAGCAACACATTCAATACGGAGGACTGGATCCCGCCCCAGACCGAGCGCGATTTTTACGTGTTCTATACCTACGGTTCCAATGCCCAAAACCCGTGCAGCACCATGGTGAACTTCCACTTCGACATTCGCATGGACGCGGTGCACGATGAGTTTCTGGCGGTGCTCAACAACGTGAAATCTGCCAACAGCTATGAACAGCTCAAGGCCGTATTCGACCAGCAGTATGCGCAAAACGGCGCTGTGACTATCAGCACCGAGAGCCACCCGGAAGTGTTCGCCGCCCTGTTTGATGACCTCATGGTGGATATCGACGGCGCGGAGCGGCAGGCCAGCGTGGTGATCCGCCGCGAGAATCTGGACAAAGACGGAACGACCGGCGACAACTATAACGGCGGCGGTCCCGGCGGCTGCGAATATACACTCTACATCACCGTGGCCCCCCTGACCCCCGGCACCCGCCCCACCGTGTACGCCATCGCCTATTCCGAGGGCGCCAACGGCATGGGTGAGGACTGGTACCAGGTGGGCGAGCTGTATGAGGGCACGGCCCCCATCAGATCTGACGGCACCATTGATTACGCCAACTGGACGGCCACCTATAAGGAATACGAGATTGCCGATGGCATCAAGTATCTGGTGGGCGCGCCCAACGGCGACCAGTACGACATTATGAAGACCATGGAGCAGTTGATCTCTGCAGAGGACCAGGATATCTTCAACCAGATCGACAACACCAACATCTTCAAGAAGGTCTACGATATCCTGCAAAAGCACAAAAACTCCACTGATCCGGCGGTGGTAGGTCTGCGCAAGGCGTTTACCGACGCTTCCATTTTCTACAACAACCTCAACAACGGTCAGGAGTTCAAGGTGGTCCGCGGAACATACACCCGCGCCGAGATCATCTATGCGCTCAAACACATCCAGAGCGCCCTGGACTATTACCACCAGACCTTCCCCGGTTAAATTCCTTCCCTGTGCTGTATATAAATAAGGCAGACCCTTATCTATATAAAATTCTTTGATGAGAAAAGGAGAACACCACATGAAAAACAGAAAAAGCATCCTCGTTGTCTTTTTGCTCACTGCCGCTATGCTGATGAGCGTCGGTTACGCTGCTCTGACCGATGTGCTGGACATTACCGGTTCGGCCGATGTTAACCAGTCCGCCGCAGAAGAGGCTTTTAATGAAGACATCTACTTCTCCGCTGCTGTTGCAAACGAGGAGGGCAACACCGCTTCCGTGAATGCTGACAACAAGGACAAGGCCTCCTTTACTGCCAACACTCTCAAGGGTGCGGGCAACCAGGCAACTTTCACTTTTACGATTAAAAATGATGGCGACCTTGCCGCAACGGTCACGCCGACCCTGAATGCAACGGCGGGCAACACAAAGCCGGAGTATTTTGCTATTACCAGCGATTGGAACGGCACGGCTAAAACTTTGGAAGCCGGTGGTAGTCTCACCTATACTGTTACCGTTAAATTGCTGCAGACCCCCACCGAGACTATCAGCGGGTCCTTCCTGATCGAGCTGACTGCCACTTCTGTCGATCCCCAGCCCACTACCTAATCCCTGACACAGCATACATAATATAAGGAGGACAGCCATGCGCGGCAAGCGAAGATTACATATTTTCTCCCTGTCTGCGGTGGCTGTCCTCCTGACAGCTCTGCTGCTGCCCCTTGGCGTCACGGGGCGCGTGGCGGCGGCCGTTTTGCTGCCGGTGGCCGCGGTGGCTGCGGCGCTGCTGCTGGCTAAGCGGAGTCCGCTGTCCATCTACAAGGGGCAGGTGCTGCTGATCCTGACGGTGGCGGCGCTAATGTATGTGATGCTCTTTTACCTGACGGGACTGCCCTTCGGCTTTTTCAAAAACCCCTACCGGCTGACGGCCGGCAACTTCACGAAATTTTTTCTGCCCATCGCCGCTGCCATCATTGGCACGGAAGTGCTGCGCTATGTGCTGATGGCTCAGCGGGACAAGCTGACAGACGTGCTGTGCTACATCGCCTGTGTGCTGGCTGAGGTGTTGGTGTGTGCCACGCTGCCCTCCGTCACCAGCTTTGCCCACTTTATGGATCTGGCGGCCGGTGCCCTGTTCCCGGCGCTGACGGGCAACCTTTTCTACAACTACATCAGCCGCCGCTACGGCGTGTACCCTACGCTGGTATTCCGGCTGATCACCACGCTGCACGCCTATCTCTTCCCCATTACCTCGGGAATTTCCCAGGCATTGCTGCACTTTTTCAATATGATGCTGCCCCTGGCGCTCTATCTTTTCGTCGACGCACTGTATGAGAAGAAAAAACGCTATGCACGGGGCAAAACCACCCGCGCCGGAAAAGCCCTGTCTGCGGCGCTGACGGCGGTGGTGCTGGTGTTGATGACCGGCGCTGTGATGCTGACCTCCAACCAGTTTCGCTACGGTTCGCTGGTTATTGCTACGGAATCCATGACGGGCGAACTGAACAAGGGCGACATCGCCCTGTTTGAAACCTATGACGACCAGACCCTGCAGGAAGGGCAGGTCATTGTGTACGCCAACAACAAGTCGATGATCGTGCATCGAATTGTGAACATAGAAATCATTAACGGCCTCACCCGGTACTATACCCGGGGCGACGCCAACGAAGATAACGACATCGGTTACCGGACAGACGGAGACATTGTGGGAATCGTGGGCTATAAGCTGCCCTACTTCGGATATCCCACCCTTTGGCTGCGGAGCCTGTTCAAACGATGAGAGAAGGGAGGAACACGCCATGTCGGAATTTGAGATTTTGAGACGGCAGGAATATAAGCGCAACCGGAAAAAATGGTTGTTCATCCAGATCATTGCCGTCGTTGTACTGGCAGCGGTTGCATTGGGTTCTTTCTGGACATATAACCGTATGAACCGGACCTACTATGTCTCCTATACGGAAGACGGCAACATCGACTACAAGGTGCATTACGTGGCCAACGACTTCTTCGACCGGGAGTGGATCGAGAAGGATCAGTCCTACATCTCCTCGCTGATCGATGGACTCAATGCGGAGCTGGCCTATCAGATGCAGGTGGCCTCATCGGATATGCGCCTTGCCTATCAGTATGAGATCAGCCAGCAGCTGCTGGTGGCCAGCAAGGACAACGGTACACCCTATTACACCAGGGAAGAAACCCTGCTGCCGCTGACGGAGGTGGCCGACAAGAATGCCTCCACGCTGAAGATCAAGGAGTCGGTGCAGATCGACTATCAGCAGTATGACGATTGGGCCCGCAACTTTATCAAGACCTACGACCTGAAAAACGCCTCCTGCACGCTGATCATCACGCTGCGGGTGGACGTGTCCAGCACCAACAAGCTTTTGAGCAAGGAAGACCAGAACAGCTATACCACGGCGCTGAACATCCCTCTGGCGGTGGACACCTTCAGCATCCACACAACGGCCAGCGCCACCGGCGACGAGAGCCGGGTCTTTGAGTATCAGGACAGCGCCAACAAGGGACTGTTTTTGGTGCTGGGTACGGTGGCTGCGGCGCTGACGGGTCTGGTGGCGCTGACGATGGTGGTCTATCTGCACTTGACGCGGAACGAAGACATCACCTACGAGGCCAAGGTACGCAAGATCCTGCGGGCCTACGGCTCGTTTATCCAGCGGATGAACGGTGAGTTTGACTGCAGTGGCTATCAGGTGGTGGAGATCAAGAGCTTCGCCGAAATGCTGGGTATCCGGGATACGATCCAGGCGCCCGTCCTTATGTCCGAGAACCGGGATGAGACCATGACGCGATTCTTCATTCCCACGGATACCAATCTCCTATACGCCTTTGACATCAAGGTGGACAACTACGACGATATCTACGGACAGGTCAAGGAGACCGTAAATGTATAGCGATCCGTGAGCAGCGTACTGCTCTCCGAAGACCTCGTTGAAAAATAATCAAATGAAAAGAAGCTACATTAAGCAATCACTCTGCTTAATGTAGCTTCTTTTTGCTTAAA
>JAZRRQ010000119.1:0-11484 GCA_045650885.1 Vescimonas sp.
GCTGACACGCAGCGTGTCGCCGATGCCCTGACACAGCAGGCCGCCGATACCGATGGCGCTCTTGATGATACCCATGGAGGGTGTACCGGCCTCGGTGACGCCCAGGTGCAGGGGGTAATCCGTCTGCTCATGGAGCATACGGTAGGCTGCCATATTGACCGGCACACGGGAACACTTGACAGAGATACAGATATCGTCAAAGTTACAATCGTTCAAAAGGCGCACATGACCCATGGCGCTCTCCACCAGTGCTTCGGCGGTGACGCCGCCGTGCTTATGGAGGAGATCCTTTTCCAGAGAGCCGCCGTTGACGCCGATGCGGATGGGGATGCCCCGCTCTCGGCAGGCGTCAGCCACAGCGCGGACGCGGTCGTGGCTGCCGATGTTGCCGGGATTGATGCGGATCTTATCGATGCCCTCTTCCGCGCAGCGCAGCGCTAACTTATAGTCAAAGTGGATATCTGCCACCAGTGGAATATGGATGGCTTTTTTGATCTGACCAATAGCAGCGGCAGACTCCATATCCGGCACAGCCACACGGATAATTTCACAGCCCGCGTCCTCCAGCGCCAGAATCTGGCTGACGGTAGCGTTCACATCGGCCGTATTGGTATTGCACATGGACTGGATGGCCACTGGGGCACCGCCGCCCACCGTCATGCCGCCCACTTGGATCTTCTTACTCATGGTATCACCTTACTGAAACAGTTTCCACACATCCATAAACATGACCACCAGCATCAGGCCCATCAGCAGGATGAATCCGGCCACGTGGATGTAATTTTCAAATTTAGCGCTGATCTGCTTACGGAAAATAAGCAGGCTCAGCTGATTGATCAGCAGGAAGAAAATCTTTCCGCCGTCCAGCGCAGGGATCGGCAGCAGGTTCATCACCGCCAGATTCACGGCGATCAATGCTGCCAGGTAGGCAATATTCTCCACGGCATCGCGGATCGTTGCCGACTGCTGGCCTACTTCGGTGATGGTATTGACGATACCCACCGGGCCGGAGAGATCCTGAATACCGGCCTGACCGGTCAGCAGCATCTCCAGCGACAGGCGCACGGTACGCACAAAGTCCATGGCGCTCAGCCAACTGTAGCGCAGGCGACCGAAGAAGTTGACCTCCTCAAAACCGGCCATGGTGAAGCCGAAGCCCACATAGGTACCGCCGTTGCTGTCGGGAAACTCCTTCTGCTCCAGCTTCAGATCGCGGACAGTGACCTTTTCATCACCGCGGCGCACCACAAAGTCGTAGACGCCGTCGGCATTAAGGCTCAGCAGCAGCGAGACATTGCCGCGGTTATAAACCTTTTCGCCGTCGATGGACAAAATCACATCGCCCACCTGCAGGCCTCCGGGGACAGACAGGGAGCTGCCTTCGGCAATCTCGGTAATTTCAGAGGTATAAAACGCCTTGGCACCGGAGAAGAGCACCACCAGAATCAAAAGGCCGGTGATAAAGTTCATGCCGGCACCGGCAGCATAGATCAGCAGCTTTTTGAAAAAGCTCTGGTTATTCAGCGCTTTCGGGTTATTGGAGTCCTCTTCCTCGCCCTCCATGGCGCAGAAGCCGCCGATAGGCAACAGACGCAAAGAGTACTTGGTCTCCTCCGTCTCTTTTTTCCACAGCACCGGACCCATGCCGATGGCAAACTCATGGACGGGCACGCCGCAGGCTTTGGCTGCCAGAAAATGTCCCAGCTCATGGACGGCGATCAGCACACCGAAGATCAAAATCGCCGCTAAAATATAGACCATAATCGATTAATTTCCTTTCATTTCAAGCCGACAGCACGGCGCACCACAGCGCGGGCGGCGGCATCTGCTTCCAGTATATCCTCGAGACAAGGCGTATATTTCACTTCCACCGCGCTCAGGGCACGCTCCACCAGACGGTGGATATCGTTAAAGCCCACTTCGCCGCGCAGGAAGGAGAACACCGCCTCCTCATTGGCACCGTTCATGATGGCGCAAGCGGTTCCGCCCTGCTTGCCGCACTCTCTTGCAATACGCAGGCAGGGGAAGGCCTCCATATCCGGGGCGTGGAAGGTCAGATCACCACAGGTGAGCAGATCCAGCTTCTTATCCGGGGATGCTGCGCGGTTGGGCCAGGTAAACGCATAGCGGATGGGCAGCTTCATATCCGGCGTGCCCAGCTGGGCGATCATGGCGCCGTCGCGGTATTCCACCAGAGAATGGACAATGCTCTGACGATGCACCACCACATCCACCTTATCTACCGGCAGACGGTACAGGCGCATAGCCTCAATGACCTCCAGACCCTTATTCATCAGCGTGGCAGAGTCGATGGTGATCTTGGCGCCCATGGCCCAATTGGGGTGCTTGAGGGCATGGGCGGCGGCCTTCCCTTCCAGCTCGCCGTAAGACAGGCCAAAGAAGGGACCGCCGGAGCAAGTCAGGATCACACGCTGCACCTCGGATGCGTCACGGCAGCCTTGCAGACTCTGGAAAATAGCAGAGTGCTCACTGTCCACCGGCACGATCACCGCACCGCAGCGATCAGCTTCGGCCATGACCAATTCACCGGCGCATACCAGCGTTTCCTTATTGGCAAGAGCGATCCGTTTCTTTTCACGAATAGCAGCCAGCGTCGGCTCCAGACCTACGCTGCCCACCACGGCAGTGACCACCGTATCAGCCTGCGGCAGCGTTGCCGCCCGCAGCAGACCCTCCGGTCCCTCGGCCACTTCTACGTTCAGATCACTCACCCGTTCACGCAGCGCACGGGCCGCTTCGCGGTTATACATCACCGCCAGAACGGGTTGAAACTCACGAATCTGCTGTTCCATCAGATCCACCTGGGTGCTGGCGGTGAGAGCTGCCACCTGCAGACCCAGTTCACGCACCACTTCCAGCGTCTGTCGGCCGATAGAGCCGGTGGAACCCAGCAGAGAAATCGTCTTTGTCATATATTCGCTCCTTACAGTGTCACGTAGCTGACGATCAGCCAGATCACAGGGGCGGCAAAAATCACGCTGTCGAAACGGTCCAGCACACCGCCGTGACCGGGCAGCAGACGGCCATAGTCCTTGATACCCTGCTGGCGCTTGATGACAGAAAAGCTCAGGTCACCCAGCTGGCCCATCACAGCGCCCACCAAACCGAGCACCACGCACCAACCGATATGCAGAGGATGGACAGTACACAGGTAGAAGACGATGCGGAAGATCACCATGCCAAGCATACCACCCAAAAGGCCGCCGATGGCACCTTCCACGGTTTTCTTGGGGCTGACCTTGGGTGCCAGCTTATGCTTACCGAAAGCCATACCGGCAAAGAGCGCAGCGCTGTCACTGCAGAAAGCCGCCACCATGGGGATGAGCACCAGTCCGCCGCCGTAGGGCTGCATCCGCAGCTGCAGCAGCGCACCCATAGCCAAGGGGATGGCAATACCGGAGGCCAAAATAGCACAGATATCCGTAAAGGTCAGGGGATGCTCACCGCCATACTCCACCACGGCGCACACAAACAGCAGCACGATCATGGCTGCACGGAAAAACGCAGCCATGGCGGGCATAGCCGTTTGGGCGAAACGCTCATGGCCGCAGTAAATGCCAAAGAGGGTAAAAACCGCCATGGCACCGGCCAGGCCGAACCAGCGGCGCGCCTGATCGGCGCCGCACACGGCATTGAGCAGTTCGTGGGCAGCAATGACGCACAAAATGGTCAGCGCCACGGCTGTAGCCCAGTCGGAAGCAAAGACCACGATGCCCAGAATCAGTGGGATACCGAACACCGCAACCAAAATCCTCTGTTTCATGGAAAATCACCTTACTTCTTCACGCCACCGAAACGACGGTCGCGCTTTTGATAATCGATAATCGCCGCATCCAGCGTCTCTTCGCTGAAATCGGGCCAGAGCGTATCGCAGAAATAAAACTCGGCATACGCGCACTGCCACAGCAGGAAGTTGCTCAGCCGCACTTCACCGCTGGGGCGGATGATCAGCTCCGGATCCGGCACACCGGCGGAGAAGAGATAGTCGCCAAATACGGTCTCCGTCAGCTCTTCAGGGCGCTTCTCCCCTGCTGCGCACTGCGCCGCAAAGGCGCGGGCGGCACGCAGAATCTCGTCACGGCCACCGTAGTTGAGACAGATATTAGCCTGCACGCCGTCGATCTGACGGGACAGGGCGTTGGTCTTTTCCACCAACTGCTGCAGCTCGGGAGAAAGGGCGCTCAGATCGCCGAAAAACTTCAGGCGGATCTTTTCCTCTTCCATCGAATCGATGGCCTCCAGCATATACTGCTTCAAAAGGCCCATGATGGTCTCCACCTCATCGGCGGGACGTTTCCAGTTCTCGGTGGAAAAGGCGTAGACCGTCAGATATTCCACGCCCAGCGTCTTGCAGTATCTGGCGATCTTGCGGAACACCTCCGCACCTACTTTATGGCCGGCAGTGCGAGGCAGACCGCGCTGCTTCGCCCAACGACCGTTGCCGTCCATAATAATAGCGATATGGCGGGGAAGGCGGCTCATGTCCACCTGCCCCGCCTCACAGGACTTTTTAAAGTCAAGCAGTCCCATTAAACCGACATCAGTTCCTTTTCTTTATTGGCCAGAAGGGTATCGATCTCCTTGCAGCTGTCGTCGGTCAGCTTCTGCAGATCCTTTTCGGCGACCTTCAGCTCGTCCTCGGTGATCTCGGAGGCCTTCTGCATCTTCTTGAAATGATCCACGGCATCGCGGCGGATGTTGCGCACTGCCACCTTGCCGTTCTCGGCGTACTTGCGGATCTGCTTGACCAGCTCCTTACGGCGCTCTTCCGTCAGCTGGGGGAATGCCAGACGGATGGACTTACCGTCGTTGGAGGGGTTGATGCCCAGATCGGACTCCAGAATGGCCTTCTCAATGCCGCGCAGGGCAGAAGCATCCCAAGGAGTAATCACCAGAGTACGGGGGTCGGGAGAACCGACGGAAGCGATCTGCTGGATGGGGGTAGGAGTTCCGTAATAGTCAACACTGATACGGTTGAGCACAGCGGCGTTGGCACGGCCGGCGCGCACAGCATCAAAGTCAGTGATCACAGACTCGATGCTCTTCTTCATTTTACCCTGATAAACTTTGTATTCTTCCTTCAACATGATGTTTTTTCCTTTCTATTTATGGTCGCGGTCACACAGGCCGCACGTTGTTACTCTTTGACGATGGTGCCGATCTTTTCGCCGCGCAGCACACGCACGATGTTATAGGGATCCTTCAGAGCAAACACCAGAACGGGAATATGGTTATCCATGGAGAGGCTGGTGGCGGTGGAGTCCATGACAGCCAGATGCTGGGCCAGGACTTCATCGTAGGAGATGGTGTCAAACTTGCGGGCGTCAGCATTCTTGGCAGGATCGCTGTCATACACGCCGTCGATATTCTTGGCCAGCAGGATCACCTCGGCGCCGATGTCAGCGGCACGCAGCACAGCGGCCGTATCGGTGGAGAAGAAGGGATTGCCGGTGCCGCAGCCAAAGATGACCACACGGCCCTTTTCCAGATGGCGGATCGCACGGGCACGGATATAAGGCTCTGCCACGGCACGGATCTCCAACGCCGTCTGGATGCGGACATCAACGCCTTTCTGCTCCAGCACGTCGGCCATAGCCATGCAGTTCATGGTGGTGGCCAGCATACCCATATGGTCGGCACGGGTGCGTTCAATATAGCCTTCGCCGTTCTTGACACCGCGCCAGAAGTTACCGCCGCCGATGACCACGCCCACCTGCACGCCCATTGCAACGCACTCGCGGATCACTTCAGCCACGCGGCCCATGACATCAAAATCAAGACCAAATTTCTTGTCGCCTGCCAGCGCTTCACCGCTGATCTTCAGCAGAACGCGCTTATATTTGGGTGTGTCCATGACAGAATCCTCCACTCTTTTTAATCCCTTGTATTGTACCTTATTTCTTTCGTTTTGCATAGGGGGTAATTGAAAATTTTCCATGACAAAAGGCGTATTTTGCTCCATCGGCAAAGTCGCGGCACCAAATCTTGTATTTATCGCAGCGGTGCTGTATAATGAAAAAAACAGTGCACGGGAGGGAGAATATGGACATCCTTTATACCGACAAGCGCATATTGGTGGCCATCAAACCCTCGGGTGTACTCAGCACCGACGAAGAAGGCGGCATGCCTTCCCTGCTGCGCGGCGCTTTGGGCGATGACAAGGCCTGCGTGCGCACGGTGCATCGGCTGGATGCAGCCGTCAGCGGCGTGATGGTGTTCGCCCGCAGTGCAAAGGCCGCTTTCCTTTTGAGTGAGCAAATCAGAAACCGGCAGTTCGAAAAAGAGTATCTGGCAGTGGTGCACGGCGAGCCGCCGGAAGACGGTCAGCTGTTGGATTTGCTGGCCCGGGACAAGCAGCGGCGCATCACCTATGTGGCCGACGCTCCCGGCAAGGATGCACAGGAGGCGCGGCTGGATTATCGCGTGCTGGCGCGGCACAACGGCTTGGCCCTTGTGAAGATCCGCCTGCACACAGGCCGCACCCATCAGATCCGGGTGCAGTTTGCTTCCCGTGGCTGGCCGCTGGCGGGCGACCGAAAATACGGCGTGGAGGACGGTTTCGGCAACATCGCGTTGTGGTCGCACCGCATCGCTTTCAGCCACCCCGAAACGGGGGAAGCGGTAGAGTTTACCGCACTGCCGCCCCGCGACGACGCATGGGAGATGTTTGATCTATAAAAAACGCCCGACTGCAGTCGGGCGTTTTCTCATGTCTTTTTCAGTTTATCCAGCGCCTGACGGACATCCTCGCCCGCTTTCTTCAGCTTCTCCCCAGCTGCCTTACGCAGCTCGTCTCTGGCGTCCACCGCCAAGCGGCCCATCAGGTCTGAGAGCATCTTTTTCTTCTTCTCGTCGGTACCGGCGTATTCCTTGATGAGGGCAATACCGCTGCCAAGGCCGCCGCTGTGAAGATCTTCCAGCGTTTTGATCTTGCCACCGGCACTGAGGAGGCGATGGAGCGTCTCCACAAACTCCTGACGCTCTTCCCGCGTCAAGCCTGCCAGCCACTCGCGGATCACATTATCTCCCAGCCGCGCCATTTCCGTGCGCTGGCCGAGATAGATAAAGCGATTGCCCAACACGTTCCACGAGAGAGGCTCGTGCTGCAGCAGGGACACGGTGGTACTGTCGATGATGGTATAGTTTTCTGTGTGCTCCAGCAACATGCCCACCACGGAGGACTCCGGGATGAACGTATGGATCTTTTCCGCCACCCGGGCATATCCCTCTGAGGCCAGCACCGCAGCATCAAAACCGGGGCCGTCGTTATTATAGGCAGCCAGCAAGCGCTTGGTCTGCAGATTTTCCGGCAGATGGATGGCAGCCCAAACAGCCAGATTGCCGCCCTTGGAGTGACCGCCGATGCGCAGCGCAAAGCGGGGAACCCGATTGGCAATCTCACGCGCATACTCGGCAGCACGCAGCTGGGCGGGAACGGCGGACATGAAGCTCATGTTGAAATCTTCGATCCAGCCAACCAGCGTGGTATCCGTGCCGCGATAGGCGATGAAGACACTCTCGTCCGGCAGCAGGAAGGACACAGCGGAAAACTGCATCACGCGCTCCTCATCGTAACTATCCTCAAAGGCGAACATCTTCACATCGCGAAAACGCGGCGTTTCGGCCATAGCGCGCATAACGGGGATGTAGTCCTCGGGAGAAAGTCCGCGCTGCTCGTCGGCATCCGTCAGCTGCGCGCACACATCGCCGATCGGAATGGCGTGAGCGGCATCAAAGCTGCGCAGAGCGGTAATACGGCGAAAATCGATATAGGAAACGATACACAGCAGCAGGTTATCCACCTCATGGAAGCCGTCCTGCGTCAGCAGCAGATCACCGCGCCAGCGCAGATAGTCCCAGATGGTAGTGGTTGCATTCTTCTCAGCCACGACAAGCCCTCCCTTTCATTTTTTGTTATTTTAGCACAGAGCAGCAGGCGAAACAAGGAAGATTTTGTAAACGAAACTGCGGCACCCCGTAAGAGGTGCCGCAGTTTTTCAAATGTTACAGAGGCAGTGCAATGATCATGGGGATCAGCACCGGAACGGCCAGCGACAGGATCACACCGGTGACGAAAGAATAGATGGTAATGCGCTCATGGGTGGCACCAACCACCACCGGCAGCAGCGTATCCATCGCCGTGGCACCGGCCAGGGCAGTGCACTCCACATAGCCGATTTTCCGGGCCACCACGGGCACCAAAATAATGGAAAAGATTTCGCGCATGACGTTGGAGAGAAATGCGGTAGCAGAGATAGTCAGTGAATAGCTCTGCAGCAGCGTGGGGGCCAGAGAATACCAGCCGAAACCGGCGCTGGAAGCCACAGAGTCCTTCGCACTGATGGGCAGCATCAGACCGCCGATGGCAGCGAAGACGAAGGTACCCACCACCACAGCAGCGGGAACCAGCAGTACCTTGAAGCCGGCAGCCTTGATATCTGCCAGCATCGTACCCTGCTTACCCATGTCCATACCCACCAAAAACAGCAGCAGATACAGGCCGAACTCAATTACCGTACCACAGTAGTCCACCATGCTGTCAGGCAGCAGGAAATAACCAACCAGCATGCCGCCCACCACAGCCAGAACAATCCACTTGGTGGTACCGTTATCAGCCTTGCCGGACTCCTTACCGGCTTCTTCTTCACCGGCGCTTCCGGCAGGACGGCCGTAGCGATCCAGCTTCAAAACAAAACGGCGCAGCAGGTATACAGCCGCCAGAGAACCCAACATGGCCATGGCAGTAATAACCAGTGCCGACAGACCGATCTGGCCCAGAGAGGCGATAACCTCGTCATTAGCACCCAGCTTGATACCCAGTGTGACGATCAGGATCATCAGGGCAACAAACTGGAACTTGCCCAGCCAGGGCAAATCACGGCTTTGCAGCTTGGGGCGCGAGCCAATAAAGGCACCCACGGCTACCAGCGCCACATAAATGGCAAGGCTGATCAGTGTACCGATGGTCGTACTCATAGCTGACTCCTTTTCTTAGCCGGGAGGCCAGGTCATGTCACGACCGGAGAGCACATGGAAATGCAGGTGCTTGACGGTCTGACCGGCCTGATCGCCGCAGTTATTGACCATGCGGTAGCTTTCGCAGCCCAGATCCTCACAGACCTTGGCGATGACTTCGAAGATATGGGCCACCAGAGCGCTGTTCTCACCCGTGATCTTACGGGCGCAGCAGATATGCTCCTTGGGCACCACCAGGAAGTGGATAGGGGCCTGAGGCTCGATGTCATAGAAAGCCAGGCACAGCTCGTCCTCATAGACTTTGTTGGAAGGAATGTCGCCATCGACGATGGCACAGAACAGGCAATCGTTACGCATGTAATATGCTCCTTTCCCTCGGTAATTTGTGTTTTTTACAGCTTTTCAGCAACAAAAGGCTTCACAGCGGCCAGGGCCTCGTTGACCTTGGACTTGTCGCTGCCGCCGCCCATGGCGCTGTCGGGCTTGCCGCCGCCCTTGCCGCCCACGATGGGAGCAATGGTCTTGATGATATCGCCGGCCTTGATGCCGCGGGCCACGGCGTCCTTACCGCAGACGGCCAGCAGGCTCAGCTTCTCACCCACCAGAGCGATGACGGCCACCACGGCGCTGTCCTTATCGCGCAGCAGGTCACCCAGCTGGCGCAGGCTATTGGCATCGCCCTCGGTGACGGTGGCGGTGACCAGATGGAGGCCCGACACATCCTCGGCCTTCTTGAGCATATCGTCGGCGCCGCCGGCAGATTCCTTGGCCTTGAACTGCTCGATCTGACGCTTGTACTCCTTAATCTCCTCCAGCAGACCCTCGATGCGGCCGTGGAGCTGCTCGGGATTGGTCTTCAGGGAGACGGACATCACGCGCAGCTTTTCGCGGTCGTTCCACATGGCCAGCTGGGCCTCGGCACCCACCACGGCCTCGATACGGCGCACGCCGGAAGCGACGCTGCCCTCGGAGACGATGCGGAAAGAGCCAACCTTAGCGGTGTTATCCAGATGGGTACCACCGCAGAACTCGATGGACACATCGCCCATCTCCACCACGCGGACCAGATCGCCGTACTTCTCGCCGAAGGCGGCAATGGCGCCCTTCTTCTTGGCTTCCTCGATGGGCAGCTCCTCGGTGACCACACCGTGACCGGCCAGGATCCACTCATTGACCAGAGACTCGATCTCACGCAGGGTATGAGCGCTGACACCCTCAAAGTGAGAGAAGTCGAAGCGCAGACGGTCGGGCTCCACCAGAGAGCCGGCCTGATGGACATGGTCGCCCAGGATCTTCACCAGTGCGCTGTCCAGCAGATGGGTGGCGCTGTGGGCGCGGCGGATGGCAGCGCGGCGCTCGGTATCGATAGCGGCGGTGACGGTGTCGCCCACCTTCAGCTGTCCGCGCAGGAGCTTACCGTAGTGCATATACTTGCCGCCCTTATTCTTCTGGACGTTATCCACCACGAAGGACAGGGCCACGCCCTTGCCTTCCAGATTCTCGATACTCTCGTCAGCGCTGTCGCACAGGTAGCCGTGGTCAGCGGTCTGGCCGCCCATCTCAGCGTAGAAGGGGGTCTGGTCCAGCACCACCAGAGCGTCCATGCCGGACACGATCTCGTCCACCTGCTGGCCGTCCACCACGATGGCCAGCACCTTGGCATCGTCGATGGCATCGTAATCATAGCCGACAAACTCGGTGGCAGGCATATCCTGACCGAACTCCACGCCGGCCCAGCCCAGATCGCCCAGCGCCTTACGGGCCTCGCGGGCGCGGATCTTATCCTCTTCACGCTTGGCGTGGTAGGCGTCCATATCCACGCTCATACCCTCGTCTTCCACCATTTCCACGGTCAGGTCGATGGGGAAGCCGTAGGTAGCAGCCAGATCGAAGGCGTTCTCGCCGGAGAAGACGGTCTCGCCCTTGGCCTTGTGGGCAGCGAGCATCTCAGCGTAGATACGCATACCGGCATCGATGGTACGGGCGAAGTTCTCCTCCCCGGTGCGGATGACCTTGGTGATATAGCCCTCGCGCTCGCGCAGCTCGGGATAGTGACCCTCGTTCTCGCGGATGACGATGGCCACCACGTGGAACAGGAACGGATCGTTCACACCCAGCAGCTTACCGTGACGGGCAGCGCGGCGCAGCAGACGGCGCAGCACGTAGCCGCGGCCTTCGTTGCTGGGCAGCACGCCGTGGCAGATCATGAAGGTAGCGGAGCGGATGTGGTCGGTGATGATACGCAGGGAGACATCGGTCTTATAGCTCTGGCCGTAGTGGGCGCCGGTGATCTCGCTGACCTTGTCGGTGATGTTCATCACCGTGTCCACGTCGAAGAGGCTGCGCACGTTCTGGCACACGCAGGCCAGACGCTCCAGACCCATGCCGGTGTCGATGTTCTTCTGCTTGAGCTCTTCGTAATGGCCCTCGCCATCGTTGTTGAACTGGGAGAAGACGTTGTTCCACACTTCGATATAACGGTCGCAG
>JAZRRQ010000120.1:0-2478 GCA_045650885.1 Vescimonas sp.
AGGCACTTGCGGTGACGCGCGGTGGGTTATTCGGCGGGGCGATGAGGACATCGCCCCCTGTGGTGTGGCGCACGCTGTTTTTTTGCCCATTTTGGGGGTGACAAAAAATTTTTTTCAAAAAGTTGGGGAAATTTTGCACGATTCACGGCAAAAAACGGGCTGTGGCGGGGTATAGGTAGAGACGCTATTTGGCGGAGAGGGGGGAGGAACATGCGGTTTTGCACCGTCAAGGAGGCAGACGGCACGGCAGAGCGGAGTCTGTGCCAGCTGTGCGGCAACACCATCTACCGGGGGGAATCGTACTACCGGCTCAACGGGCAGAGCTTTTGCACCGACTGTCTGGAGGAGTTTGCACAGGCGTATTTTGCACCCTATTTATCGACCCATGAGGAGGAGTGAAGGACAATGACAGAGCCAAAATGGTCGCAGATGCGACAGGAATATGAGCACGGCGTCACCTATGCCAAGCTGGCAGAGATCTACGGCACATCGCAATCCACCATCAGCCGCCGCGCGCGGGTGGAGGGTTGGGGGCGTCGCGGCTGCGCGGCAGGTACGGCGCGCCCCGGCTGCCTGGAACAGGTGACCGAGCAGTTGATGGAGGTGGCAAGCCGAACGCTGGCCCAGCAGGAAGAGCCGTTGTCCATCAAGGAGATGCGGGATATGGCGGCGCTGATCCGGGAGCTGACGGCGCTGCAGACGACGGAGAAAGAGCCGCAGGCATCACCCACCGTGCGTGTGACGCTGGAAGGCGATGTGGAGAAGTGGAGCACGTGAGCGCAGTGGTTTGGGTTTTAATTTACTGTAATTAAGTTATGTAAACCGCAAAACGTAGGCGAGGACAAGAGGGAAGGGGGGATGGGTGCGGGGTAGAGGCGGACTTTGCCCGATGCGAGGGGAGTGAATCACCCCTGCCCTTCGGGCATCCCCCCTTTAGGCAAGGGGGGAATGGGTGCGGTGCAGGGGCGTTTTGGTGGGGAGGAAAGGAAGGAGACATGATGAACGAAACGGTCATTACGGTGCCGCGGCCCAATCCGCGGCAGCAGGAATTTCTGGAATGCAGCAGCAAGTACATCGCCTTTGGCGGCGCACGAGGCGGCGGCAAGAGCTGGGCCGTGCGGCAGAAAGCACGGCTTCTGGGTTTGCGCTACGGCGGTATCCGGATGCTGCTGCTGCGGCGCACCTATCAGGAGCTGGAGAACAACCACATCCGCTTTCTGCGCGCCGAGCTCCACGGCATCGCCGAATACCGCGCTACGGCAAGGCAGTTCCTTTTTCACAACGGCAGCGTACTGGACTTCGGCTACTGCGCCTGCGACGCCGACCTGGACCGCTATCAGGGCGCGGAATACGACGTGATCTTCATCGACGAGGCCACGCAGCTGCGGCAGGAATGGCTGCGGCAGTTTGCTGCGTGTCTGCGCGGCATCAACGAGTTTCCCAAGCGGATCTACTACACCTGCAACCCCGGTGGGCCGGGACACAGCTACATCAAGCGCCTGTTTCTCGACCGGCGCTACCACGCCGGCGAGCGGCCGGAGGACTACGTGTTCATCCCCGCCCGGGTGACGGACAACGAAGCGCTGCTGCGCGCCCAGCCGGACTACTTAGAGCAGCTGAAGGCGCTGCCGGAAAAGCTGCGCTTAGCGTGGCTGGAGGGCAAGTGGGACGTGTTCGAGGGGCAGTTTTTCCCGGAGTTCACCGATGCGCCGGAGCACTACGCCGACCGGCGCTGGACCCATGTGATCGAACCGTTTGACATCCCACGCTCGTGGCGCGTTTACCGCAGCTACGACTTCGGCTACGCCAAGCCCTTCTCCTGCGCCTGGTGGGCGGTGGATCACGACGGCGTCATTTACCGGATTTTGGAGCTGTACGGCTGCACCGACACGCCGGACGAGGGCGTGCGCTGGACGCCGGAGCGGCAGTTTCAAAGAATCCGTGAGATCGAGGACAGCCATCCGTGGCTGCGCGGCCGCGACATTCAGGGCGTGGCCGATCCCGCTATCTGGGACACCAGCCGCGGCGAGAGCATCTACGAGACGGCGCTGCGGTACCGCATCTACTTTCAAAAAGGCGACAACCGCCGCATTCCCGGCTGGATGCAGATGCACTACCGCCTGAGCTTCGACGAGGAGGGCTATCCCCAGATGTATGTGTTCAACACCTGCCGCGCCTTTTTGCGCACGGTGCCGGCCCTTTTATATTCGGCCACGGAGGTGGAGGATCTGGACACCCATCAGGAGGATCACGCCGCTGACGAGTGCCGGTATTTCTGCATGTCGCGACCCATTGCGCCGCGGCGCGCGGCGGCGGAGGCGGAAGTGGGAGACGATCCGCTGAATATGCGGGGGAAGAAATGAGGATCGGCGGCGAGCGGTGCATTGATTGACAGTAATTAAATTATGTAAACCACCAAATATAAGCGAGGGACAAGAGGAAGTCGGAGGCCAAGCGGTTAGGAAGACAACATGTTTC
>JAZRRQ010000121.1:0-7294 GCA_045650885.1 Vescimonas sp.
CCAAGGTCATCGGCGTTGTCGTTGACCAGGCTGGCGTGATCGCCGGTGTTGCCGGTCAGTCCGACAAGTCCCTGACCATCACCTCCGCCATGAAGGGTCTGTATCCCACCACCGTTGACACCCTGACCGACGTCATCGTCAACGGCAACTGGGCCAACTATGCCGGCAAGGTGGAGACCCTGGGTCTGGTGAGCGGCGATGATCCCACCCTGAACTATGTTCAGATCCCCATGGAGTCCACTCAGTGGAGCGACAGCTTCACTCAGGCTGACTACAAGGCTCTGGTGAAGGGCATGTTCGACGGCACCATCGTTGTTTCCGCCGACACCACTGCTATGCCTGCTGTTTCCAACACCACCATCACTGAGTTCGCTCAGATTGTTGGCTAATCAGTTTACCTGATGCATACAAGAGGACGGGTTTTGCCCGTCCTCTTTCCTTTTTTTGTTGTGCAAAATGGGCAAAAAACCTTAAAATGTCTTTGCGTTCATATGACCAATATGGTATACTGATGACATTAATATGGTTTCCGTCCCCGTGAATTTCGCGTGCGGGCCATGAAAACGGAAGGAGGGCGTTCAACTTGGAAACTAACTATGCAATTGAAATGTTAAACATTACCAAGAAGTTCCCAGGTATCATCGCCAATGACAACATCACCCTGCAGCTGCGCAAGGGTGAGATCCATGCCCTGCTGGGCGAAAACGGCGCCGGTAAGTCTACGCTGATGTCGGTTCTCTTCGGCCTTTATCAGCCGGAAGAGGGTATTATTAAGAAAGATGGACAGGTGGTTTCCATCAAGAACCCCAACGACGCCAACGATCTGGGCATCGGCATGGTGCACCAGCACTTCAAACTGGTGGAGTGCTTCAGCGTGCTGGACAATATCATTCTGGGCGTAGAACCCACCAAGGCAGGCTTCCTGCAGAAGAAGGAAGCCCGGGAAAAGGTGGTGGCCCTGTCTGAGAAGTATGGCCTGCAGATTGAACCGGATGCCATCATCGAGGACATCACCGTCGGTATGCAGCAGCGCACCGAGATCCTCAAGATGCTCTATCGCGACAACGAGATCCTGATCTTCGACGAGCCTACGGCCGTTCTGACGCCGCAGGAGATCGACGAACTGATGCAGATCATGCGCAATCTGGCGGCTGAAGGCAAGTCCATCCTCTTCATCTCCCATAAGCTGGCTGAGATCATGGCTGTGGCCGACCGCTGCAGCGTTCTGCGCAAGGGTAAGTATATCGGCACCGTGGAGACTGCCAATACCACCATGGAAGAGCTGTCTGCCATGATGGTGGGCCGCGATGTCAACTTCCATGTGGCCAAGGAGGCCTCCAACCCCGGCGAAGTGGTGCTGGAAGTAAAGGGCATGTCCGTCGCTTCCAAGCGCAGCAAGGAAAACGCCGTCAACAAGGTGTCCTTTAAGGTCCGCCGCGGTGAGATCGTCTGCATTGCCGGTATCGACGGCAACGGTCAGACGGAACTGGTGTATGGCCTGTCCGGTCTGGAGCCCCTCAGCGAGGGCAGTATCAGCCTGTGCGGCAAGGATATTACCAAGGACTCCATCCGCCAGCGCAGCCTCTCCGGTATGAGCCATATTCCCGAGGACCGTCATAAGCACGGTTTGGTGCTGGATTACTCTCTGGAAGACAACATGATCCTGCAGCGCTATTTCGAGCCGGAGTTCACCTCTAAGACCGGCTTCCTGCGCCGTGACAATATTCGTGCCTATGCTGAGCGGCTCATCGAGCAGTATGACGTGCGCAGCGGTCAGGGAGCCATTACCCGCGCCCGCAGCATGTCTGGCGGTAACCAGCAGAAGGCCATCATTGCCCGCGAGATCGATAAGAATCCGGAACTGCTCATCGCTGTCCAGCCCACCCGCGGTCTGGACGTGGGCGCCATCGAGTATATCCACAAGCAGCTGGTGGCCCAGCGCGACGCCGGTAAGGCGGTGCTGCTGGTGTCCCTGGAACTGGACGAGGTCATGGACGTGCCCGACCGCATCCTGGTAATGTACGAGGGTGAGATCGTGGGCGAACTGGATCCCAAGACCGCCACCCAGGAGGAGTTGGGTCTGTATATGGCCGGCGCCAAGAGAGACGAGGTGAAGGCATGAAAAAGAACCTGCTGAAAAATGAAGGCGTGCAGTCCCTGCTGGCCTCCCTGATCTGTATTGTTCTGGGTCTGCTGCTGGGCTATATCGTGCTGCTGTTCATCAATCCCAGTGGTGCAGGCGAAGCGATTATGACCGTTGTCAAAAACTTCCTCACCTACAGCAAGCCCGCCACCCAGATGAAGTATCTGGGCAATACGCTGGTGAAGACAGCT
This sequence comes from Vescimonas sp., assembly GCA_045650885.1. Classification (GTDB taxonomy): domain Bacteria; phylum Bacillota; class Clostridia; order Oscillospirales; family Oscillospiraceae; genus Vescimonas. Next base: position 2,335 of record JAZRRQ010000121.1, read on the forward strand.
CCCCTCCTGATGTGCTCGCTGTCTATCATCTTTGCCTATAAGGTGGGCCTTTTCAACATCGGTGCTGCCGGTCAGTACTGCGCCGGTGTGGGTTTGGCATTGTATGCTGCTTTGGCATGGAACGCTCCGTGGTGGGTGTGTCTGCTGGCGGCCATGGCAGCCGGTGCGCTGCTGGGCGCACTGAGCGGTCTGCTGAAAGCTTACTGCAACGTTAACGAAGTTATCTCCGGCATCATGCTCAACTGGATCACCCTGTACCTGGTGAACATCCTGCTGAGCAATGTGAAAGAGGAGACCAGCCCCTATACCTTCCACATTTCCGGTGTGAACCCCGGCGCGCTGCTCCCCACCTTGGGTCTGGGCAAGCTGTTCAATAACAACCAGTATGTCACCATCGCCATCCCTCTGGCCATCGTCATGGCCGTTGTGGTGTGGATCGTGTTGGACAAGACCCGCTTTGGCTACGAGCTGCGTGCTACCGGCAACAACAAGAATGCCGCCAAGTACTGCGGTATGGCCGAAAAGCGCAATATCATCGTCACCCTGATCATCGGCGGTGCGCTGGCCGGCATGGGTGCAGCGCTATTCTATCTGACCGGTTTTGAGCAGTGGCAGTGCTCTTCCTCTTCCGTCCCCGCTATGGGCTTCAACGGCATTGCCGCCGCGTTCCTGGGCGGTCTGCATCCTGTGGGCGCTGTGCTGTCTTCTTTCTTCATTCAGCACATCACCATCGGCGGTGCGTATGTGGACAAGACCATGTACTGCGCACAGATCTCCGATCTGATCAGCGCCATCATCATTTATCTGTGTGGCTTTGTGTTGTTTATGAAGCATGTTATGAATGCCGGCATTGCCAAGAGCGAGGCTAAGGCTGCTGCCAAGCTGGCAGCCAAGAGTGAAGAGAAGGGAGGCGATCAGTAATGTTGCTGCTGGTGCAATATACATTGACGTTCGCCTCTGTGCTGATCCTGGTGGCTTTGGGCGGCTGTATTTCTGAGCGTTCCGGTGTCATTAACCTGGGTCTGGAAGGCATCATGGTTATGGGTGCCATGGGCGGTGCGCTGACCATGCGCTATCTGCCGCAAGAAAGCCCTGCCATCGTCACTATCCTGATGGTGATTTTGATCGCGGCTCTGACCGGTATGATCTACTCCTCTCTGCTGGCTGTGGCCTGCATCAACTTCAAGGCCGACCAGACCATCGTCGGTACGGCGCTGAATCTGTTGGGTACGGCCGGTGCCACCGTCATCGTCAAGGCCATCAACACGGCTGCCAATCCCGATGACGTGTCCTCCGTGGTGCAGTATGCCATCCCCAAGAAGGCTTTCCTGGTGAATCTGGGCAATTTTGAGTTTAGTTGGTTCATGGCTGTCACCGTTTTGGCGCTGATCATTGTATATGTGATGCTCTTCAAGACCCGCTTCGGTCTTCGTCTGATGGCCTGCGGTGAACATCCTCAGGCTGCCGACTCCGTGGGCATCAACGTCTACAAGATGCGCTGGGCCGGTGTGCTGATCTCCGGTGCGCTGGGTGGTCTGGGCGGTATCGTGTTCATCACTGCCGGTGTTTCCGAGTGGCGTTTTGAGTACGGTGTGGCCGGTTTCGGCTTCCTGTCTCTGGCCGTGATGATCTTCGGTCAGTGGAACCCCATCCGCATTGCCCTGGCAGCTCTGCTGTTCGGTCTGTTCCGCTCTCTTTCCAATGTGTATATGGGCTTTGACTTCCTGACGGCGCTGAATCTGCCCGGTCAGGTGTACAACATGATGCCCTATATCATCTCCCTGGTGGTGCTGGCCTTCACGTCCAAGAAGTCCCGTGCGCCCAAGGCAGAGGGTATCCCCTACGATAAGGGTCAGCGCTGACGCTGTAAATTCTGAAAAAAGACGGCCTTTTGGCCGTCTTTTTTTGCGCTATTTGATGAGTCCCCATGCAAAAAAACCAATCAAAGCGGCAAAAATCCCGTGCAAAAGCTTGCTCCACAGATATCCTCGCAGAGAGAGCCCTGTGCCGGAGAGGACGGCAGCTGTCTGGCAGTGAACACTCACGCCGCCCCATCCCAACAATCCACAGGCCATCACAAAGCCGCTGCGGTCGGTGCTCAGGCGCAGCACACCGGCAGTCATTTCCACAAAGCCTAAGATCAGGGGATGCGACAGGTGGCTGAGAGATGAAAACAGCTGCAGTGCTGTGTAAAAAAAGGTGACGAAAGAGCAGATCTGCACCATGGTGCTGCCGGCCTCGCCGACGGCGGCGACAAACACATCGGCAAGCGATGCAGAAGAGGGGCGGGAAGATTCTTTTTCGGAGAAAAAGACGGTTTTCGGGCGGAAAAGAAGAGTCAGCAAGGCGGCGGCTGCCGCGTGGATCAGATAGAGGTATACGCCGATGTGCAGGCTGCCGAATTGTCCCAGCCCCACAAAACCCAGAATAAAAGCCGGACCTGCATTATTGCAAAAGCGAAGAAGATGTTCCGCTTCTTCCCGGGAGAGTTGGTGGGTACGGTATAACTGACCAAGCAGCCGCGGCCCAACCGGATAGCCCCCCAGCAGTGAGAGAAAGAAGATGCCCACACCGGCCGCACCGCATCCCAGAATCCTGCCGGCGACTTGCTGCAGACAGCTGTCGGATCGGTCGACGCCGGCGATGGAGAGGAAGAGAGAGGAGAGGACCAAAAAGGGAAAGAGGGACGGAACCACCGAGGTTACACACAGCTGCAGCCCCTGACGCACCGCCTCGGTCGCCTGGCTGGAGAAAAGAAGGAGCAGAGCCATAACGGCCAGCAGAAAAGAAGAAATCATGCGCACTTTCATCCCATCACCTCGCGTGCAAAGCTTATGCGCCCACAGCGCAAGTTTTGCCCTGTCGGCGCATATCTTTTTTCACAGGAGGTGGTGGATATGGCGCGAGGAATCCTGAGCCGCGCCGGCGCTGAAGCTGTGGAGCGGCTGGATTTGCCGGCGGAATTGGCTTACGGCGTGCCGCAGATGGAGTTGATGGGGCAGCAGCAATTTTTTATGGCGCGGCATAAAGGGGTGATGTCCTACAGTACGGAGCTGGTAGAGATCAGCGGCGGCAGTCTGGTGGTGCGCTTGACGGGACAGAATCTACAGCTGCTGGCCATGACGGAAGAAGAACTGCGGCTGGGCGGCGTGATTGAAAAGGTGGAACTGGTGAATCTATGTACAGAAAAACCGTAAACTATCTGCGGGGCAGCGTGACGGTGCGGGTAGAGAGTGCCTATCCGGAGCGGGCAGTCAACCTGATGGCTGCCCATGCCATTCCGTTTTGGGATTTGCAATGGCTGGACGGTACGACCTTTACGGCGCGCACCAGCCGTCAGGCGCTGGTGCGGCTGCGAGATGTGACAGCGGCAGCGGAGTGTACTGTCACGTTGGTGCATCAGGAGGGGGCTCCTGCGCTGCTGCAGCGCATCTGCCATCGCTACGCTTTGCTGGGAGGACTGGCTCTGTTGCTGCTGTTCCTTTTGGCAGGCAATTTTTTTATTTGGGATTTCCGGGTTAGCGGTAACGACACGGTTCCTGCCGAAACCATTCTGCGGGCGCTGGAGGAATACGGCATTACGGTGGGAACATGCAGCCTGCGCATGGATCAGGAGGCCATGCGCAACCATGTGCTGCTGGAGCTTGCCGATCTCTCCTGGCTGGTGGTCAACGTAAAAGGCTGTACAGCTCACGTGCAGGTGGTGGAGCGTAAACGTCCGCCGCAGATCGTGCAGGAGGACGAGGTGACCAATGTGGTGGCCGAGCGCTCAGGTTTGGTCACGCGGGTGGAGCCGCTGGACGGCAAGGCACAGGTGCGTCCCGGCAGTACGGTGACGCAGGGGCAGCTGCTGATTTCCGGCGTGGTGGATTCCAGCCGCAGCGGTGTGCGCTTTGTACACGGCATGGGTGATGTCTGGGCACGGACGTGGTACGATTTGTCGGTGCTGGTGCCGCTGCAGGAGGTGGAGCAAACGGCGCAGGAGAAAAAAACCACCCGGATTTGGATGGATTTTGGTAAACGGCAAATAAAATTATACGCAAAGGGTAGCATATTGGGGGCCGATTGTGGTAAAATAACCCATTATGGAGCAGTATGCCTGCCCGGTGGATTCCGGCTACCCATTACGGTGGTGAGAGAAGAGACCGTGCGCAGCAGCAGTGCGGTGGTACAGCGCAGCCAAGCCGATGCACAGGCAGAAGGTGAGGCGCTGCTGCTGCAGATGCTGCAAGAGGAGATGACCGAGGACGGGAGCGTTACTTCGACCCGGTTCTCCGCCGCAAAGAAAGGGAACTACCTGTTGGTCACGCTGTGGGCGGAATGCCTGGAGCAGATCGGACAGCAGGTGGTGCTGCCCCAGACATAGATTTCACGCAAGAGAGAAGGATGCAATATGGAACAGCGCATCAGTTTGGAACGTATGGAGGAGGCCATCAATCTGTTTGGCTCCTTTGATGAAAATATCCGCCTGCTGGAGTCAGAACTCCACGTCACAATGGTCAATCGCAGCGGCGAGTTGTGCATTTCCGGTGAGGTGGAGAATGTGATGCTGGCCACCAAGGCGGTGGAGGCACTGCTGACTCTCAGCGCAAAAGGCGAGATCATCAACGCCCAGCACGTGCGCTATGTCATTGGCCTGTGCCGCAGCGGGCAGAGCGAGCGTGTGGCGGAATTGACACAGGACGTGATCTGCATTACCTCCAAGGGCCGCCCCGTCAAGCCAAAGACCATCGGACAGAAGCAGTATGTGGACAGCGTAATGAAAAACACGGTGACCATCGGCGTTGGACCTGCCGGTACAGGTAAGACCTATCTGGCGGTGGCGGCGGCGGTGGCCGCTTTCCGGGACAAGCAGATCAACCGCATTATCCTTACCCGCCCTGCGGTGCAGGCCCGTGAGCGGCTGGGCTTTTTGCCCCGTGATCTGCAGAGCAAGGTAGACCCCTACCTGCGGGCGTTG
>JAZRRQ010000122.1:0-2114 GCA_045650885.1 Vescimonas sp.
GACCAACCTGATCGAACTGCTGGAGGCCGAGGGCCTGCGCGACAAGTTCGTGGTGGTCTGCGGTGGTCCCCGTATCACCCACGAGCTGGCCAAGGAGCTGGGCTATGATGCCGGCTTCGGCGCCGGTAAGTACGGTGACGATGTGGCCAGCTTCGCTGTGACCGAGATGGTCAAGCGCGGCATGAAGTAAGCGTTAAACTGTATGATCCAACGGCCATGGAGATTTCTTCATGGCCGTTTGGTCTATCAGGAAAGGAGTATTCCTATGAGTCAGGCAAAGATCCATGTCTACTGCGGTGACGGCAAGGGTAAGACCACGGCCGCCATGGGCCTGAGCGTTCGCGCCATGGGCCGCGGCTGGGACGTGGTGATCAGCCAGTTTTTGAAAGGTCAGGGTACCGGCGAGCTGAAGGTGCTGCGCCAGCTGCCCGTGTGCCATGTGGTGGAAGCTCCCACCGCCAGCTGCAAGTTCGTTTTCCAGATGGACGAGGCAGAGAAGGCGGAGTGCCGGGCGCAGGTGCAGCAGCATTTCCGCGCCGTCGTAGCTGAGGTCCAGCGCACCGGTGCCAAGCTGCTGGTACTCGACGAGGTGCTGGACGCTGTGGCCATGGAGATGCTGGATGACGAGGAACTGGCAGAGTTCCTCAAGAACCGTCCCGAGGATCTGGAAGTGGTCATGACCGGCCGCGCTCCCACCCCTTGCGTGGATCCGCTGTGCGACTATATCACCCGCATGACTAAGATCCGCCACCCCTATGATCAGGGGCTCAACGCCCGCATCGGCGTGGAATTTTAAGGAAAAAGCACCGTGTTTGGCGGAAGTTCTCTTGCTTTTTAAGAATGTCCATGCTATGATGAGTCTGTTGAAATAGAACCAAAATCTATTTTTCTTTGAGAACGACAATAACAAGGAGGAACAGAAATGGCAAAGAAACCTGTTATCACTGCCAAAGAGGCAGCAGCAATGATTCCTGAAGGCGCCACTATTATGTGCGGCGGCTTCCTGGCTTGCGGCCAGGCCAGAGCTATCGTCAAGGAGCTGGTGGCTTCCGGCAAGGGCGGCTTCACTCTGATCGGTAACGATATGGCCCGCGCTGTGGGTCCCAACGGTGAAGAGTTCTACGGCGTCGCCGAGCTGATCCACAACAAGCAGGTCAAGCGCGTCATCGCTACCCACGTTGGTATGACCCCCGAGGTCGGCCAGCAGAACGCTGAGGGCACTCTGGAAGTGAACCTGGTTCCCCAGGGCACTCTGGCTGAGATGATCCGTGCCGGCGGCGCCGGCCTGGGCGGCGTGCTGACCCCCACCGGTGTTGACACTCTGGTTGAGGAGAGCCCCTTCTGCCTGGGTAAGCAGGAGATCAACGGCAAGAAGTATCTGCTGATGGCTCCCATCCGCGCCGATGTGGCCCTGCTGGGTACCTATAAGTGCGACGAGGCCGGCAACTGCTGGTACAAGGGCACCATGCGTAACTTTAACCCCGTCATGGCTACCGCCGCTGACCTGGTAATCGCTGAGACCGAGTACATCGTTCCCGTTGGCGATATCGAGCCCGAGAACATGCATACCTACGGCATCTGCGTCGACTACATCGTGGAAGGAGAAAAGAAGTAATGGATAAGAGCTTGATCAAAGGCTTTATTGCCGCACGCTGCGCTAAGGAACTGAAGGACGGCGACGTGGTTAACCTGGGTATCGGCCTGCCCACCATGATTCCTGCTTACCTGCCCGAGGGCGTTGAGCTGGTCATCCACGCTGAGTTGGGTATCGTCGGTGCCGGCGCTAACCCCAAGCCCGGTGATGACAACTATATGCCCTATCACGTCACCGATGCCGGCGGCTCTCCCGCCAGCGTTGCGTTCGACGGCTGCTTCACCGATTCTGCCACCAACTTCGGCCTGATCCGCGGCGGCCATGTGGACGCTTGCTTCCTGGGCGCTCTGGAAGTTGACGCCGAGGGTTCTCTGGCCAACTGGATCATCCCCGGCAAGAAGATGCCCGGCATGGGCGGCGCTATGGATCTGTGCACCGGCGCCAAGAAGTGCATCATCTGCATGGAGCACACTGCCAAGGGCAACCCCAAGATCTTTGAGAAGTGCCGTCTGCCCCTGAC
>JAZRRQ010000123.1:0-5317 GCA_045650885.1 Vescimonas sp.
CCTCAGTTCTCCAAGCGCTAATCGTATCTTGGAATTTACAAAGAGCATCCACGTCAAGTGGGTGCTCTTTTTTTGCGCGGCGAGCGGCCTTTTGCCACACAAAAAACTCCGGCGCTTCACAGCACCGGAGTTTTTCTGTTGATTTTCCTCTTACGGACGGTCGATGGCCGTGGTAGTATGCTGCACCTCGCCCGTCACCAACACCCAGTTGGCCGGATCAGGATCAAAAATCCCTTTGTTAGCGTAACCCAGTTCTCCGCCGCCCTTGCCGTCAAACCTCACTTCATAAGGGGCATCCGCCACCATGAGCTGCCGTCCGTAGTTGTCCGTTACCAGTGCCGCTATACACAGCTGATCGCTCTCGCCCAACGTCACCGTTGCCTCAGGCAGACGGAAGAATCGGCGATTGCCCCAATCACCCGCGTAGCTGTCGGGCTGCTCACACTCTTCCGCCCAACCCACCAACTTTTTGTTGACAAATACGCCCACCTTAAGGTCTGTTACCCAAATATTAGTGGATTCTACCGCCAGTTCTTTGATGCCATCGGCCAAAAGATCCACATACGCTTTCGCACCGCGCTCGATCTGGCCCAGATTTACCGTACCGCCGGGTGCCTCCATCGAAAAAAGGGTGCTGTTTACATACACCTCGGGTGTTGTCTCATAGAGGAGATCCGTATACGTATCCAGCAGCTGCGTCTGGCGTGTGCCGTCGGGGCTGATGAACACCACTGAGAGGGAGATATCGTCCGTCAACGCCGTAGTGGCCTCAGCGGAAAACACACCGCCGTCCGAGAGTTCTGCCTTCACCTCCACAGGGCCTGCGCCGCTGTTGACCAGAAACACCGCGTCCATTCCCTCCACAAAGGTCTTGGCCACCGCCCGCAGACGGAAGGTCACCGTGTTGGCCCGCAGATCGGTGGTGACTAACTCCGTGCCGTAATCGGCGGTGAGATCGTTCTGAGATTTGAGGATCTCCTCCACGCGGCCCGCAATGCCGCCGATTTGGTTGTTGACGGACCAGTTCAGGTTGCCCACAGCGTTCTGGAGGTTATTGTACTGGTTGTCCAAGCCCTCCAGACGGCTGAAGAGGTGGATGCCCACCACCACAATCACCACTGCCGCTAACAAGCGCGGCCAGCGCCGCGGCTTCTTCGGTTGAGGCTGGGCGGCCAGATACCGTCCCACGATCTCCTCCACCATGCGCAGCTGCTTTTCCGTCAGCTCGCCGTCATCCTCCGTCTGCGGCGCGCCTTCCGTTTCCACACCCAGCAGCCAGCCCACCGACACTTCAAAAAGCTGCGACAATGCCACCAGCTTCTCGATTTCCGGCAGGGCAGCGTCCGATTCCCATTTATAAATGGCCTGACGGGAAACACACAGCTTCTCGCCCAACGCCTCCTGGGAAAGCCCCAGTTCCTTTCTCTTTTGTGCGATGCGCAATCCAATGGTCATGGTATCGCTCCTTTCGCCGTTTCTTTGTGCTGATTATAGCACGCAGCAGCCTCCAGTTCTACCTACCACGGCCTTTCTTTTTGTCAACCAGCGGTTAGCAGCGCATATTTCTCCTTGACAAGATAACTCTAACGCATTAGACTATAGACAATAGGTCTAACGCATTAGAGCAAAGGAGGCCATTTATGTCTGTACCGAAAGTATTTGAAAGCGAGTATCGTTTCTGCCTGATCCTTTGGGAACACGAACCCATCAACTCCACACAGCTGGCCCGTCTGTGCCACGAAAAGCTGGGTTGGAGCCGCACCACCACCTACACCGTTATCAAGCGTCTGTCGGAGCGCGGCGTGGTGAAAAACGAAAATACCATCGTCACCTCTCTGGTATCAAAGGAAGAGGTACAGGCCTCCGAAATGGACGAGATGATGGAAAAAACCTTCGAAGGCTCCGTCCCCGCGTTTCTCGCCGCCTTTACCCGCCGCCAGAAGCTGTCGGCGGAGGATGTGGCAGCGCTGCGCCGTTATATTGACAACTGGGAGGAGGGCAGCAAATGAGCGAACTGTTTCTGGCTGTTCTCAATCGCGCCATTGCCGCCGGATGGCTGGTGCTGGCCGTTTTGCTGCTGCGCCCCTTCTTGCAAAAAGCGCCCCGCACCGTCCACTGCGCCCTGTGGGGTCTGGTGGCCGTGCGGTTGGTTTGGCCGTTCTCTCTGCCAAGCGCCCTGAGCCTGCTGCCCAGCGCCGAAACGGTGCCGCCGGAGATCCTCTATGATCCCTCCCCCACCATCCACAGCGGCGTGGGTGTTTTGAATTCTACCGTCAACCCCATCCTTTCCCAAACTATGGCACCCAACCTCGGCGACAGCGTCAATCCCCTGCAGGTCTATATCGCCATCGCCGCCGTTCTTTGGCTGGCAGGTGTCGTCATCCTGCTGCTGCACGCCGCCGTCGGGTACCTGCGCCTGCGCTGCCGACTGCGCACCGCCGTGCTGTGTCAGCCGGATGTTTGGGAAAGCGACATCATCGACACCCCTTTTCTGCTGGGTATAGTGCGCCCGCGCATCTATCTGCCCATCGGGATGGAGGATGCTGCCCGCAACCACGTTCTCGCCCACGAGCACTCGCATCTGCGCCGCCGCGACCACTGGTGGAAACCGATGGGCTATCTGCTGCTGTGCGTTTTCTGGTTCCATCCGCTACTGTGGGCGGCGTGGCTGCTGCTGTGCCGCGACATGGAGATGGCCTGTGACGAGGCGGTAATTCGCATGTTGGACAGCGAGGGCAAGAAGTCCTATTCCCTCGCCCTCCTCTCCTGCAGCGCACCGCGCCGCACCGTCGTCTCGCCGCTGGCCTTTGGCGAGACGGATGTAAAGCAGCGCATCCGCGCCGTGCTGCACTACCGCAAACCTGCTCTCTGGCTGACGGCGCTGTCCGTAACCGCAGCAGCGGTAGTGGCTGTCTGCTTCCTCACCGACCCCCTGCCGCCCACCGAGTCGACAGACTCTACGCTGCCCGCCGTTAGCTGGACGTATAGCCCCGCCGCTTCCGCTACGTGGTTTCACTCTTTCTATTTTGACTTCGGTGAACTGGACTACACCCACCTCGAAGCTTCCTGCAGCGCCGGCGATCTGTGGGACTTCTCCGAAGTCACTGATCGTCCCGCCCGCTCCATCACTCTGCCAGTGGATCGTTCGCTGTGCTGGAGTCCCTTTGAAGGTAATTTCACCACCACACCCGATACGGCCACCATTGACTTCACCGTCTATGACGGCAGCCGCAAGCTGTATACCGGCACCATCCACCTCACCTGCACCGCCCGGAAAGATCTCGCAGCCACCTACGAGGCACGGATGGACGGCGATCTGCGGATTTTGCGTGATACTATGACCCCCGGCGCCCGGGTGGTGACCAAAACGCAGTACGAGTCCGCCATTTCACCCCGGAGCATCATTCTCTCCGATGTGGATCTGGACCACGACGGTCGAAAGGAAAATATCCATGTCCACCCCAACAAGGCCGGTGACCGCTACAATCTGCTGGTGATGGAGGACGGCTCCCTCCTGTGGAGTACCTGCGCCGATCTGGCCCACGCCAATTGGAACACCGTCCTGCTGTGCCACCACAACGGCAGAGATTATCTTCTGCAAGAGTTGAATATCGACCGCGAAAATTATGTCCTTCCCATCGCTCTTCACGGCGAAGAATCCGACTACACGGCTGCCGCCAAAGCTCTGGCAAAAGGTGCCGAGATCCTGCTCTCCACCGAAGATAATCAGGTAGTCATTGGCCCCATCCCTGCCACGCAGGTTTATGAAATCTATCCCGTCTACTTCGCCACTCGAACTAACTCATAAAAAAGAGACCGCAAATGCGGTCTCTTTTTTTCGTCTTACAACTCCTTCACCCGTCCGTCGGCTGTGACGGTCACCCCCTGCCAGGGCAGGAATTTGCGGCTTTGCAGAATGGCCCGTTTGGCGGCATTCTCCAGACCGCCGCAGCAGGGCACCTCCATGCGCACGATGGTCACGCTCTGCACATCATTGCCGGCGATGATGGCCGCCAGCTTTTCGGCGTAGTCCACACCGTCCAGCTTGGGGCAGCCCACCAGCGTCACGCGGCCGCGGATAAACTCCTGATGGAAGTTGGCATAGGCGTAGGCCGCACAGTCGGCGGCAATCAGTAGATGCGCGCCGTCAAAGTAAGGCGCATTCACCGGCGCCAGCTTGATCTGCACCGGCCAGTTGCGCAGCTGGCTGTGGGGAACAGAAACCGGCTGCGTCTCCTCCTGCGCTATGCTGCGCGCCAAACTGCCGGGGCAGCCACCGCTACAGGCAGCCGCCTTCTTGGCAGCCTGCGCCCGCTTCACCGCTGCCTCATCGTAGGCGGGTGCTTCCCGCTCTTCAAACGTGATGGCACCGGTAGGGCAGGCAGGCAGACAATCGCCCAAACCGTCGCAATAATCCTCCCGGGTCAGACGGGCCTTTCCGTCCACCATTTCAATGGCACCCTCGTGGCAGGCAGCGGCACAGGCGCCGCAGCCGTTGCACAGTTCGCTGTCGATTTTGATGATTCTGCGGATCATATGGTTCTCCTCCTATGGTCGCGGGGCGTTCCCCTGCTTTTTTCCACCCTATCATACGATATCGCACCCTACTTTTCTGTTGCTTTTGCAACTGCACCTTAACAAACAATCAGAGGACTGCCCATAGGCAGTCCTCTGATCTCATTATACCAGCAGTTCCGTCAGCACGCGGCCATCGGCCTGAGGCATGGTCTGACCCAGCACGGCGGCAAGGGTAGGTGCCTCGTCGGTGACATGGGCATTGGCCACCACGGCTCCGGGCTTGAAAGCCGGGCCTGCCGCCAGGAAGATGGGCTGAGGGCCCTTCTCGGGGCGGTAGCCGTGCTTGGCACGGTAACCCTCAATGGCTTCCACCGGCACGGAAGTCTCACCGTGCCAGTCATCGGTGAAGGTGGTGTGTCCGTCGCCCTCCACCATAAAGGAGAAGGTGCCGTAGGTGCCGTACATGTCCTTCGTCTCCTCCACGGTGAACACCTGCTCAATGCCCCAGCGGGGATCTTTCGCCAGTTCCAACAGATATTCGTGCACCGCCTTCTTCAAAGGCTCGTAGTTGGGATCGGACAGGAACACAGGGGCCGACATACCGCCCTTGCAGAAAGCCCGCCAGTCGTACACGCTGCCGTCGGGTGCGATGTCGATGAAGCCGCCCTGCTGCAGCAGCACATTCAGCCGGGTGTAGCGGTCAAAGTCCATCTGGCCGTGGTCGGAGAGGATCACAAAGTTCACATCCTCATAGACGCCGGCATCCTCCATAGCCTGCAGCACCTCGCCCAGCCACACG
>JAZRRQ010000124.1:0-17209 GCA_045650885.1 Vescimonas sp.
CTTTTTCTTATACCAGAAATCCTTCCAACCATGCCAGCAGGCGGTTGTACTTCACATCCCGCCAATCCGTCACGCGGCAGGATAGGTCGTGGTTCTCTTTCACGCTTTCCATTAGCTGCGCTGCCGTTTCATTCTCCCGGGGCAGGAAGAGATTCAGCTCGTCCAGCTGGCGGAAAGCTTTTTTCGTGATGTTGCATGAGCCAAAGGACACCCACGTCTCGTTGGCCACCAGCTTGGTATGTACCATCTTCGGCGAAAGATATGCAAAAATTCCGTTATCCGTCATTTTCAGCAACTTTTTCACCGTTTTATAGTTGCTGTCGCTTTGGAAATTGGCTCGCTGCGGCACCAGAACCGTCACTTTCACACCCCGATGGTGGGCATCGGCAATGGCCTGCAGAAATGGGGGGAGCGGAGAAAAGTAGGCCATGGTGACCACCAGCTCCTCTTTTGCGCTGCGGATCATGTCCAGATACAACCGTTCCATTTCAAAGCGGCGCTGCGGTTCCTTCGCGTTGATGCCGAAGAAGTATCCCTCAGCGGTGTTCTCTCCGCGCTCCAGTTTGGCAAGGAAAGCCTCTACATATGCCCGGCCGGTGAGCTTAATCATGTAATCCTGATAAACCCGCCCCTGCATGTCGCAGCCATTTTCCTTGTCCTCGATGTTAACGCCGCCCAAAATGACGGTTTCCTCATCGAAAATGTAGAATTTGGAGTGATCTGCCTTGAATTTATCCCGCTCCACCCGGATATTGGGATGATTCAGGAGATCGCGGTACAGCGCCGTCTCCTCATCCCGGGCCCGTTTCGGTGCACCCGGCATGGGATAGAGCCACTCCAGCACGGCCGTCTTTACTTTTTCCGCCGGCGTCTGGTGCTTGTGGAAAAAAGACTTTTTTGATTCTTCCGCCTTTTCCAACACCACGCCGTAGCGGTCCACGCTGATATCCACCTGCACGCCGCGCTGCGCCGCAGCAAGAACCGCGGCCGCGATCCGGTTACCGATGACGTCGTCGCGCCAGATGAACATATTGATGCGGATAGACTTCTGCGCCGCGTCTATGCAGCGCAAAATCTCGGGAAAAGCCTCTTTTCCATCCACTAAAAGCGAAAAATTTTGCGTTCGTTCTGCTGATTTTTTCATAAAATTCTCAAGGATTCCCGTAAAATTTCTTCCGCCGCCAGCGTACTGCCCAGCAGCGAGGGATGCAGCAGATCCGGATCGTACAGTTCCGCCTCCGGATGCGCTGCGGCATACGCAGCAAAAGCGCGTCCTACATGAGCCACCGGCAAGCCCAGCTTTTCTCCTACCGTGTCATAGGCGCACGCCAGCGCTTCGTTCAGCTCTGCTTCGCTCATGCCAAGTTTGAGGAGGTCATCGTGCCCCGTCTTACGCCCGCAAGTGGCGTAGAGCAAAAAGTGCTCCGCCTGCGGCTTCAGCAGCCGCAGCAGCGCCGCCACGCTCTTTTCAAAAGACGCTCTGTTGCGCACCGGCTGCGTTCCATGCTCCTGCAGCACCACCAGATCGTAGTGCTGCCCGACAATGGCTTGGCGTAATTTCTGCCCCGGACCGTCGGTCTCATCAGCAAAGCGGGCAAGGGTACAGCCGCCCACCGTCACGGAGGTAATGCAGCAGTCCAGTCCCGCTCTTGCCGCCATGGGCGCAAACAGTGCGTGGGGCATGTCGCTGTAATAGGTGTAGCTGTTGCCAACAAACAAAATGTTTTTCATGACACGTTCTCCTCTGCCAACATGTAGCCTTAAATCTTGCACAATGCCCCTTGGGGTTCACGGGAAAATCATTCCACTGCGGGAGGCTGCGTCATTCCCTCCCGGGCTTTCCTGATCTTTTTGATCATCACAAGTGCCAGCGGAATAGCGGGGATCAGTGTCAGCACGTCAGCGGCAGCCTGCACGGAGGCCACGCCGTATGCACCGAAAGCGAAAGCCAGCGGATAGAGAATGGGGATAAAGCAGCTGCCCTGCCGGGCGGTTGCCAGCAGGAAGGCACCGCGGGCGTTACCAAGGCCGGTACAGAGCATATTCACCACTGCCACCCAGGCGTGGATGGGCATGGCAATGCACTGCAGGCGGATGCACAGCCGTCCGATCTCCCGCATTTCCGGGTCGGTACCGGCAAAGGCCACGATCAGCTGGTCGGCAAAAATGCCCAGCGCCGCTGCCATGATGGCTGCGCCGATCAAAGCTGTGCGGGAGGCAAAGCGATAGCTGTTCTGCACGCGGTCATATCGCTTGGCACCCCAGTTGAAACCGGCCACCGGCTGAAAGCCCTGTCCGAAACCGAGGATGATGCCGAAGGGGAACATCATCACCTTGTTGCACACGCCAACGGCCGCCAACACAGAGTCGGAGATATTGCCGGCAATATCGTTGAGAAGGATGGCCGAGACCACCGCCAGACCACTGCGGAACATGGACGAAGAGCCCACCGTGACCACGTTGACCACGATATCGCGGCTGTAGCGGATATTGCGAGGCGAGAGGTGCAGCATACTGCGGCGGGTAATGTAGGGAAACACCAGCACACTGAAGCTGACCACCTTGGAGATGGCGGTGGCCAGAGACGCGCCTGCCACACCCATATCCAGCGTGAAGATGAAGATGGGGTCGAGGATAATGTTGAGAATGCCGCCGCAGGCCATACCCACCATAGAGAGGGTGGCGCTGCCTTCGCTGCGCAGGCACTGGTTCATGACAAAGTTGGTGGCCATGAAGGGAGCTGCCAGCAGCACATAGGTGGCATAGTCGATGGAATACTGCTCGCAAGTGGGCGTGGCGCCCAACAGGCGCACCATGGGCGTCATGAAGATATTGCCGAACACCGTCAGCGTGGCACCGATGGCAAAGGCAGTGAAAAAGGCGGTGGAGAGCACCTGGCTGGCCTTTTTATCGTTGCCCTGACCCATGAGGCGGGCAATGTAACTGTTGGCACCCAACGCCAGCATGGAACCGCACATCATAATCAGCTGGTCAAGAGACGAGTTGACGCTGACGGCTGCCGTGGCATTCGTTCCCAGAGAGCTGACGAAATAGGTGTCCGCCAGTGAGTAGATGGAATTGATCAAAAACGCAACGATCGTCGGAATGGCCATCTTGGGGATGACCTTATGCACCGGCTCGTTGAGCATCAGCATGCGCCGTTTTTCCTGTCTTGCGGTATCTTTGCGTTCCATATCCCGCCGCCTTTCGTTTATATTTCTGATAAGGTCGTCTTTATACCCACAGAGGGTTGTCCCACTGCACCAGATGGGTACCCAGACCCATCTCCACCGCGTTGCGGTAGAGCTTGTCGGCAATGGTCAGATCAAGGCAGCCCATGCCCTAGGAGCCGCAGAAGATAAATTCATCGTCATTCTCCCGGGCCGTCAGCTTGCCGATCGCCAGCTCGTGAATATGATGGACACGGTCCGCAGAAATCTGTCCGGCATCGTGCATCTGCTGAAAGACGTGGCCCGGCAGATGGGTCATCTGCTCCCAGCTGTCGAGGATGATGCGGTCAGCCGAGAGGATGACATCCTTCTCGAAGGAGTGCGCCTCCATCTGGATGAGGGTGGCGTTGGATTTGAGCCAACCCTTGGGGATAAACTCTTTCCGGGCGGTGGTTTCGGTCACCACGAGATCTGCGCCGTCGCAGGCGGCCTTGGTGTCGCAGTAGGGCACCACGTTGTCGATGCCTTCAAATTCAGCGGCCATAGCCTCGGCTTTGGCCATATCCAGATCCACGATGCGGATCTCCTCCAGAGAGGGCACGGCTTCACGCATGGCCATGATCATGGTGCGGCCGATGACGCCGGCACCGATGAGGGCCGCCACCTTACTGTTCTTGCGGGCGGCATACTTGGCGCACACACCGGCCGCAGCGCTGGTGCGCATGGCGGTAATGATGGTGCCATCCATGATGGCCTTGGGGTACATGGTTTTAGGGTCGCTGAGAAGCACCATATCCAGGCCGTAGGGCATGCCGGGCTGGGTGGCGTTATAAACAGACTCCGCCGCCCACTTAAAACCGATCACCGGATGCTCGCCGCCGATGTAGGCGGGCATGGACATGCCGTAGGATTCCCAGTTTTCGTCATTGGGCACACCGAGGAAGATCTTGTTGGGCTGGCGGATCTGTCCCTCGCCCAGCAGACGGAAGGTAAACTCCGCCACTTCGATGGCCTGTTTCATATCCAGCAGACCTGCCTGAATAACTTCCTCCTGCTTAAGGAACAGAATTTCGGACTTTTTCACGGTGTTGCCTCCTATGTATGTTACATGATCTTTGCTTTTTTCGGATTTTCGGCGCAGTAACTCACCTTGACGCCGCTGCCCACCAGCGGAACATAGCCGCCGGCAGAGATCCATTTTCTCTTTTGGTATTCCTGTCCATCCACCGTGTAGGTAACACGGATGATATGGGGGAAGGTGGCGCCGTCAAGGGCTCCCATGTGCACGGGCTTGGTGTTCACTTTCAGCCACCACTGTCTGGTGACGGATACCACGGTACCGGATGTTTCTCGGGTCATGGAACAGGCCTCCTTTGGGGGGTGGTTAATTCGTGCTCTGCTCAAGCAGCACGACGGATTCTATGTTCGCCGTGCCGGGGAAGAGATCCACGGCGGTGGCGCGCGTCACTTCGTAGCCGAGGGCGGCAAAGCGCTTGACATCGCGACCCATGGTGGCCGGGTCGCAGGAGACATAGACGATGCGTTGGGGGTTCATAGCAGCGGCCGCCTCCACTACTTCAGGGGCAAGGCCCTTACGGGGCGGGTCGACACAGATGACATCAGGCCGCAGGCCGCGCTTTTGCAGTTCCTGCGCGATATCCGACGCGTCACCGCAGAAGAATTCCACGTTCTCCACACCGTTGCGCGCAGCGTTAACCTTGGCGTCGGCAATGGCCTCCGGCACGATCTCGGCACCGATAACTTTCCCCGCCTTTTGCGCCATCACCTGAGTGATGGTACCGGCGCCGCAATAGAGATCCAGCACCAGCTCCGCACCCGTCAGCCGGGCATATTCCACAGCTCGGGTGTAAAGCTTTTCGGCCTGATCGCGGTTGACCTGATAGAAAGAAGGCACCGACAGGCGGAATGTGAGGCCGCAGAGGGTGTCAAGGATGGTATCCTCGCCCCAGAGGGTGCGGTAGCTCTCGCCCAAAATGGTATTACCGCGGCGGGTATTGATACCCAGCACCACGCCTACCGTCTGGGGTACGGCTGCGCGGAGCATGGCCACCAGTTCTTCCTCGTGAGGGAGTTTTTTGCCGTTGACCAGCAGACAGATAAGACTCTCGCCACGGGCATTGGTACGCACATAGAGGTGGCGCAGCAGGCCGCGGCCGGTGGTTTCATCGTAGCCTTTGACAGCAAAGCGGCGGATATACTGCCGCACGGCTTCGGCGGCAGCGTCGGCCTGCGGCTTTTGAATGAGGCACTGCTCCGTCTCCACCACCTGATGGGTACGGGCGCGGTAGAAGCCTACCTTGCCGTCGGCCGAGATGGGATACTGGCTCTTGTTGCGGTAGCGCAGCGGCTCGTGGGCGCCGATGATCTCCTCTACTTCCACGCTGCTGCCGCCCAGACGGGTCAGGGCATCCTGCACTCGCTGGCGCTTGGCGCAGAGTTCCTCTGCATAGTCCATATGGCGGAAGTCGCAGCCGCCACATTGGCCGTAATAGGGGCAGTCCGGCTCGCAGCGGTGCTCAGAAGTTGTCTCCACTCCCACTACCTTGCCGAAGGCGGCATTTTTCAGCACTTTCAGCACCAGAATATCGCACACTTCGCCGCGAACAGCCCGGTGAACAAACACCACTTGTCCGTCAATGCGGGCGATGCCCAGACCTTCGGAGGAGTACCCTTCGATGGTAGCGCGGTATATTTTATTTTTCTCCAAAGCAGCCATGGGCGCTCTCCTTTGCGTTTATCGAAAAAACGGGCAGGCAGCGCCTGCCCGTTTTGGGGTCGTTGTTCTGTTAGAAGTTATATTTATCCTTGAGTTTGTTGATGGCATCGATAAAGGCCTCCAGCGTCTTATTATCCCGGCCCTTGCTGCGGCGGATGAGGGACATAAGGGAGTCGCCGGCGCTGACAAGGCGCTGGAAGATGGCATCGGGCTTGGCGGCACCAGCCGTCTCCTTGCCGGGTTTTTCAGGCAGATAGCCGGCCTTGATGAGGCGGTTTTCGATGAGATCATACTCCTCGGTATAGAGGGGACCGTGGGCATTGTAGCCCAGATCCTGCAGATCTTTGACGAACAGAGGTACCACATCGGCATCACCGTGGACCACGAAGATGTGACGCGTCTCCTCCGGCTTTAATGCCTGTGCCCATTTCACCAGATGGTCATGGTCACCGTGGGAGGAAAGTCCCCGGAAATTGACGATCTTCGCCTTGACGGCCAGCTTTTCACCAAACATCTTCACGCTCTCAGCGCCGTCCAGCAATTGGCGGCCCAGCGTGCCGGGGGACTGGAAACCCACAAACACAACGCTGGACTCAGGGCGCCAGATGTTATGCTTCAAATGATGGCGGATACGTCCGGCATCACACATGCCGGAGGCGGAGATGATGACCTTGGGGGTCTTGTCCAGATTCAGCATCTTGGACTCATCGGTCGTCTCGGTCAGGTGCAGTCCGGGGAAGGAGAACATATGGGTACCGTCACCCACCAGTTTCAATGCCTCCTCGTCCAGATAGCCGTGCAGGTCACCGCAGAAAATAGTGGTGGCGCGTTTGGCAAGGGGGCTGTCCACATAGACAGGGAAATCCTTAACAGAGGTAACGAGATTCTGATCCTTGATCTCGCGGATGAAGTACAGCAGTTCCTGCGTGCGGCCCACGGCGAAAGAAGGGATCACCACATTGCCGCCGCGACCCAGCGTCTCGTCGATGATCTGGGCCAGTTCGTCGGTATAGCTCCACACTTCGGTGTGGTTGCGGTCACCGTAGGTGCTCTCCATCACCACATAGTCGGCCTTGTCGAAGGTCTGGGGATTACGGATAATGGGCTGATCCACGTTGCCGATGTCGCCGGAAAAGACGATGGTACGGGTCTCGTCACCCTCGGTGGCAGTGATGCGGATGGAGGCCGAGCCCAGCAGATGGCCGGCGTCGATAAACTCCACCGTCACACCCTGACACAGTTCCAGCGTCTGGCCGTATTCACACTCGGTCAAAAACTCACGCACGCGCATGGCATCAGCCACGGTATAGATAGGCTCCACAAGGGGACGGCCGGCGCGGGCATTTTTCTTATTGGCATATTCAGCATCGCTCTCCTGAATATGGGCAGAATCCTGCAGCATAATATCCAGCAGGTTCGCCGTCAGGCGGGTGGTGACAATGCGGCCGGAAAATCCCTGCTTGATGAGCATGGGCACACGGCCGGAATGGTCAATATGGGCATGGGTCACCAACACATAGTCGATGGTGTTGGGTGCAAAGGGCAGCGAAGCGTTGTCAATCTCATCACGGCCCTGCTGCAGGCCGCAATCCACCAGAATTCTCGTTCCGTTGACTTCCAGGCAATGGCAGCTGCCTGTGACACAGTGATCAGCACCGAAAAAGCTGAGTTTCATATGAACCTTCCTTTCCGTTCAACCTATGATTGGGAATGCAATCTTCCGTCTCCGTTCTGCGCTTCTCTCTCAACATATAGTATAGCATCTTTTTCTATTACGGGCAACAGGAATTGCAATTGTCGTTCATTACAGGTATAATATATCCAACTTTCCGTGAAAGGATGCTGCACCATGGTTTTGCGCTACACGGTCATCGATCCCACCAAAAATATCACGCTGCTGGTCACCACGCCGGTGCAGCGAGCGCTGCAATCCCAGACGGCAGCATGGCTGCTGCGCAGAGAAACGGATGCCGAGCAGGTTGGTTTTCTCGAGCCTTCTGCCGATGGTACCACACCGCGGCTGCAGATGATGGGCGGCGAGTTTTGCGGCAACGCAACCATGGGACTGGGTGCCTGGCTGTGCCGCCGCGACGCTCTGGAGCACGGGGTGACCCACAACTTCGCCCTGGAGATCTCCGGTGCCGAGGGAACGGTTCCCTGCTCTGTCACTCCGGTACATCACGGCTATCTGGCCACGGTGGAAATGCCGCTGCCGGAAAAGATGGAGGAGCGAACCTTTGCCATCCCCGGCGGCACGCTGTCTTTGACGGTAGTCTTCCTGCCGGGTATTTGTCACATCATTGCCCCTGTCGGGTCACTTGAACGCACGCAGGCCGAAGCCCTTCTGCGGCTTTGGAGCGCCGATTTGCCCGGCGAGGCGGTGGGGCTCATCCTGCTGGACGAAGAGCGCACCGCCATTGATCCGCTGGTCTACGTCAAACCAACCGGCACCGCCGTTTGGGAACGGGGCTGCGGCAGCGGCAGCGCGGCAGCCGCCTGCTATCTCACCGCAAAACGCGGCGCGCCGCAGTGTCTGTCCATCCGCCAGCAGGGCGGCACCATCGCCGCTGTCACTCAGTGGGACAGCAAAGCCGTTTCGGCTTTGCAGATCACCGGCAGCGTGGCGCTCGTGGGTGAGAAGAGCGTGGATGTGATTTTTTGATGCAATCTCTCAAAAGCCGGACTTTCGTCCGGCTTTTCCTGCTTTTCTCTGCAAATTTTTTGTAAACACCGCGCTTTCCCGCCCTTTTTCCTTTGCATATGACAGCAGTCTATGCTATACTATATGAGTATTTTTATGCCAACTTGGCATTTGCGGTATAAATACATCCGAAAAGAGAAAGGATCGCAATAGATATGGGACTGTTTACCAAAATTTTCGGCACTTACAGCGAGCGTGAGCTGAAGTCCGTCTATCCCATCGTGGATAAGATCGAAGCGCTGGAAGAGGAATACAAAGCGCTGACCGACGCCCAGCTGCAGGCCAAGACGCCTGAGTTCCGCCAGCGTCTTGCCGGCGGCGAAACGCTGGATGATATCCTGCCGGAGGCTTTTGCTGCTGCCCGTGAGGCGGCGTGGCGCGTGCTGGGCATGCGCCCCTACCGCGTGCAGCTGGTGGGCGGCGTGGTGCTGCACCAGGGCCGCATTGCCGAAATGAAGACCGGTGAAGGTAAGACGCTGGTGGCGACCCTGCCGGCCTACCTCAATGCGCTGACCGGACGCGGCGTGCACATCGTGACCGTTAACGACTATCTGGCCAAGCGCGACTCGGAGTGGATGGGTAAGGTCCACCGCTTCCTGGGTCTGGAAGTCGGCCTCATCATCCACGGCATGGAGAAGGACGACCGCCGCAAGGCTTATGCCGCCGACATCACCTACGGCACCAACAACGAACTGGGCTTTGACTATCTGCGTGACAATATGGCCCTCTATGCCGCCGAGCAGGTGCAGCGCGCCCACAACTTCGCCATCGTGGACGAAGTGGACTCCATCCTCATCGACGAAGCCCGCACGCCCCTGATCATCTCCGGCATGGGTGAAAAGTCCACCCAGCTGTACGACATGGCCGAAATGTTCGCCCGTCAGCTGGGCAAGAAGGTTGTCACCGAGGTGGACAGCAAGGAAGAGGAAGATGTCAACATCGATGCCGATTACGTGGTGGACGAAAAGGCCAAGACCGCCACCCTCACCGCCCGCGGCATCAAAAAGGCCGAGCAGTTCTTCCATCTGGAGAACCTGTCCGATCCGGAAAACTCCACCATCGCCCATCACATCAACCAGGCCCTCAAAGCCCACGGTACCATGAAAAAGGACGTGGACTATGTGGTCAAGGACGGCGAAGTGGTGATCGTTGATGAGTACACCGGCCGTCTCATGTTCGGCCGCCGCTACAACGAAGGCCTCCATCAGGCCATCGAGGCCAAGGAGCGTGTCAGCGTACAGCGCGAGAGCAGAACGCTGGCCACCGTCACCTTCCAGAACTATTTCCGTCTGTACACCAAGCTTTCCGGTATGACCGGTACAGCTTTGACCGAGGAAGAGGAATTCGGCACCATCTATCAGCTGGACATCGTGGAAATTCCCACCAACCGGCCTTTGGCACGTATCGATAACGAGGACGTGGTCTACAAGACCGAGATGGGTAAGTTCCGCGCCGTAATCGCTCAGATCAAGGAGTGCCACGCCAAGGGTCAGCCCGTGCTGGTGGGTACTGTCAGCATCGAAAAGAACGAGCTGCTGGGCAAGCTCCTTACCCGCGAGCGGATTCCCCACAACCTCCTCAACGCCAAGAACCACGAAAAGGAAGCCGAGATCGTGGCACAGGCCGGTAAGTTCGGCGCTGTGACCATCGCCACCAACATGGCCGGCCGTGGTACCGATATTATGCTGGGCGGTAACGCCGAGTATCTGGCCAAGAACGATCTGCGCAAGGCCGGTCTTACCGACGAACTGATCGCTGAGGCCACCGGCTACGCCGAAACCGACAACCAGGAGATTCTGGACGCCCGCGCCCTGTATGCCCGGAAGCTGCAGGAGCACAAGGCCGCTATCTCCGGCGAGGCCGAGCGCGTGCGCGAAGCAGGCGGCCTGTTCATCATCGGCACCGAGCGCCACGACTCCCGCCGTATCGACAACCAGCTGCGCGGCCGTGCCGGCCGTCAGGGTGACCCGGGCGAGACCCGCTTCTACATCTCTCTGGAGGACGATCTGATGCGTCTGTTCGGCGGCGAACGGATCAACACCTTCATGGAGCGCATGCAGCTGGATGAGGACACGCCCATTGAGCAGAAGATGCTGACAAAGGCCATCGAGCAGGCTCAGACCACTGTGGAATCCCGCCACTTCCAGTCCCGTAAGTCGGTGCTGGAATACGACGACGTGATGAACAAGCAGCGCGAGATCATCTACGATCAGCGCAGACAGGTGCTTGACGGCATGGATGTCAAGAGCATCATCATGAACATGATGAACACCGCCATTGCCAACCATGTCCACACTGCTTTCGCCGATCAGGCACATATGGACATGACTTCCTGCCGCGAGATGATGCGTGGGTTGGAAGGTCTCTACTTCCCCAAGTATGCCGTGCGTCTTACCGAGGAGGAAATCTCCTCTCTGTCCGCTGAGGATTTCATCGAACGCTTCATCGCTGCCGCTGCCGACTTCTACGAGAAGAAGGAAGCGGAAATCACGCCCGAACTGATGCGCGAGCTGGAGCGCGTGGTGATGCTGCGCGTGGTGGATGAGCACTGGATGGATCACATCGGCGCCATGCATGACCTGCGTCAGGGTATCCGCCTGCGCGCTTACGCCCAGACCGATCCCGTCATCGCCTACAAGAAGGAAAGCCTGGATATGTTTGAGGAAATGATCGCCTCCATTCAGGAAGAGACTGTGCGCCGCCTGTACTCCGTGCGTCTGAAGAAGGATCAGGAGCTTAAACGCGAGCGCGTGGCCAGCGGTATCACCGAAAACCACGGCGGCGACGGCACGGTAAAAAAGCAGCCTCGCAAAGTAGCCAAGATCGGCCGCAACGATCCCTGCCCCTGCGGCAGCGGCAAGAAGTACAAGATGTGCTGCGGCCGCAACGCCTGATCTCCATCCCTATGTAAAGGAGTTTCCCATGCCGTTTCAAAGCCACGAAAAACAGGGCCTTATCTGGCTGACAAGTGAATTGCTCGCTCTGCCCGGTCTGGCTCACGGCTTTTCCACCCGGCCCGGCGGCGTCAGCATGCCGCCCTGGGACAGTTTGAATCTGGGCATTGCCTGCGGCGATGACATGGCATGTGTACAGGAAAACTTCCGCCGCTTCTGCGGTGCTATCGGGACGGACGTGCAGCAAGTGGTCCTCAGCCGACAGGTGCATGAAGACAATGTGCGCTTAGTCACGGCCGAGGATGCCGGCAAGGGCTTATGGCGCCAGCGGGACTACGAGAGCGTGGACGCCATGATCTGCAACACGCCCGGCATAGCGCTGAGTGTTTTCTCTGCCGACTGCGGTATCATTCTGCTCTATGATCCCATACAGCGAGCCATCGGCGCCGTTCACGCCGGTTGGCGCGGCGTGGCCTCCGGCCTTGTCAGGAAGACAGCGCTGGAGATGGTTCGGCAGTTCGGCTCCGATCCGGCGAATCTGCGCTGTGCCATCGGCGCCGCTATCGGACCGTGTTGCTTTGAGACGGATGACGATGTCCCCACTGCCCTGCGTGAAACCATGGGTGCGGCAGCCGATCCTTACATGGAGCGGCGCGGCAACAAGTGGCACATTGATCTCAAGGGGCTCAACGCCCTGTGGCTGCGCAGTATCGGTGTGCAGCAAATCGATATCTGCCCCCATTGCACCGCCTGTCAGCCGGATCTGTACTGGTCCCACCGGAAAATGGGTAATTCCCGCGGCGTACAGGCAGCGATGATTGCTTTGACTGACAGGGAGGCGGACGTATGAAACGAGTCCTTTCCCTGATGTTGTCGGCTGTAGTTCTCCTTTCCCTCACCGGTTGCGGCGAGTGGGAGGAGCCTCAGAACGATCTTTACGAGACGCTGGCAGGCTATTTCGGCACCAACGAGAAAGATGAGGAGCTTCCAACGCTTACCTCTTTTGCCCTGCCCTATCTGCCCAATGAGACAGCAGACCCGATCACCTGTCTCGACGGCGCACAAAAGACGTTGGGCACTCTGATCTATGAGAGTTTATTTGCCCTTGACCCCTCCTTTGAGCCGCAACTTTTACTGGCGGAATCCTGCGTTTGTGATGAGGACAGCCGCATCTACACCATCACTGTGCGCAAGGGTGTTCTCTTCTCCGACGGAACGGAGTTGACCGCCCGAGACGTGGTCTACTCCATTAACCGGGCCCGCAATTCTCAGCGCTATGGCGCAAGACTTGCCGACATCTCCTCTGTCAGCGGCAGCGATTACACCGTGACGATCCGTCTGGCGCAGAGCAACGCCGCCTTCGCTGCACGACTGGACATCCCCATCATCAAAAACGGCACCGGTGGCCGCGACTGGCCCATCGGCACCGGCCCTTATTGCTATCTCAGTGATGCAAGCGGTGCACATCTGGCCATCAATTCCCATTGGTGGCAGCAAAAAGCATTACCGCTGCAGCGCATGGAACTGATCCGATGCAAGGGCAACGACACCATGTCCTATGCATTCTATGCCCGTGAGATCCAGCTGCTGATGTGCGATCTGACCTCCACATCCACCTCCAACGTATACGGAAGCGGCACCTACACCGATGCCGCCACCACCACCATGCAATTTATCGGCATCAACACCGCACGATCCGAACTGAACAGCGCTGCGCTGCGACGGGCTTTGGATCTTGGTATCGACCGGCAGGGCTGCATTGATGCTTTTCTGCTCGGTCACGGGTTGGCGGCACAGTTCCCTCTCTCGCCGGTATCTGCGCTGTATCCGCGTAGTCTGGATGTGCCCTATTCCCCTTACAACTTTGATACCGCCATGGCTGAGGCCGGATACTCTGACGGCAAGACCATCTCTCTGACACTATTGGTCAACAAGGAAAACAGCTTTAAAGTGGATGCCGCCCGACAAATTGCAGAAGATTTGTCCCGGCATGACCTGCACATCAGCGTGCAGGCACTTCCTTGGGAGCAGTATCTGCAGGCGCTGCAGACCGGCAACTATGATCTGTACTACGGTGAATGCCGCCTGACTGCCGACTGGGATCTTCGCTCTTTGGTGGGGACCGGCGGCAGCCTGAACTACGGCGGCTACTCCAACGCTGAGACGGATGCCTTGCTGGATGCCTATCTGCAGGCCCCGCAAGCTGACCGCACTGCTGCCATGGAGGCACTGTGCCGGCATCTGGCGCAAGAGGCGCCAATCCTGCCCGTCTGCTTCAAGAATGTATCCATTCTGCTCCCCTCCGGCGCGGTAGAGGCCATTACACCTACTGCCGCCAATCCTTTCTATGATCTGACGGAGTGGAAAATTGACATTAAGCAATAAAAAAGAGAGCCGTAAGGCTCTCTTTTTTATTGCTGTTTTGTTAAGATTGCAGGATTAATAGCGGCGGATCACAGCGGTCACACGGCCCATGATCTGTGCATAGCGGCCGTCAATGGGGCTGTATG
This sequence comes from Vescimonas sp., assembly GCA_045650885.1. Lineage (GTDB taxonomy): Bacteria > Bacillota > Clostridia > Oscillospirales > Oscillospiraceae > Vescimonas. The sequence goes on from JAZRRQ010000124.1 coordinate 14,013, forward strand.
CCTCGTTTTCCGGCAGGAGCCACACTTCACTCCCGCGACGGGAAAGACGCTTCACGGTGGCCTCATCCTCCAGCAGTGCCACCACGATCTCGCCATTGTTGGCTGTGCGCTGCTGGCGCACCACCACCAGATCATCCGGCAGAATGCCGGCGTTGATCATAGACTCGCCCCGCACACGCAGCGCAAAATACTCCTCCGGGCGGCCACCGGTATCGAACGTCAGGTAATCCTCAATGCACTCCTGCGCCAAAATGGGCGAACCGGCTGCCACATGGCCCACAATGGGGATCCGGTCTTCTTCCGGCTGCTGCATCTCCTGCGTCAGCGTAATGGCGCGGCCCTTGCCGGCGCTCTTGCCGATGACGCCCAGTTCCTCCAGATGCTTGAGGTGGAAATGCACCGTGGAGGGCGACTTGAGTCCCACTGCATCGCCGATCTCACGTACGGACGGTGGATATCCCTGTTCCTGTATGGTTTCGGCAATAAAGTCATAAATTCGCTGCTGCATTTTCGACAGCTGGGCCATACATACACCTCTCTTCTGCCTGCTTTATCTGCAAGGACTATACTTTCGTATTCATCATACCACATCATTTCCCAAATTGCAACATTTGTTCGATATTTTTATTTTACCTTTTTCTTTCCACAAAAAGCCGTTTTTTCTCTTGAAATCCTGCAAAGAGTGTGGTATCATACTGAGTACTGTGAGATTATGCCCTCTTGGGCATGAAATAATTGGAGGGTTTATCCGTCATGTTGATCTTTGTTACTATTCTGCAGGTACTCGTCGGTGTGGTTCTGGCTGCTATGATTCTGCTCCAGTCCGGTAAGAGCCGTGGTCTGAGCGGCGCTATCGCTGGTTCTTCCGATTCCTACCTGTCCAAGGGCAAGGCCAAGACCATCGATGCCAAGCTGGCCAAGTACACCAAGTGGGTTGGCGCTGCTTTCGTCATCCTGACTCTGGTCATCAACTGCATGGTGGCTGCCGGTATGGCCGCCTGATTGTTCACAGCAAAGAAAGACCCGAACCGACTGGTTCGGGTCTTTTAATTTTTATGGTAGTAGACACGGCCGCTTTGCACTTCCTTGCCGCCAAGCGTCAACAGCTGCTCCACAGTGACCGGCTGCAGACCCCGCGCCAACAGCCCATCCACTGCCTGCAGCGCCGCGTCCACCGTGCTGGCGTAACAGTCATGGAGCAAAATAATATCCCCATCTTTGGCATTTTGCGCGATATGGGCAGCCACTTTCTGCGCATCTTTGTCGCTCCAATCCAGCGGATCCACTGACCAGCAGATCACCGGCACATCCAGTCCGGCCAATGTTTGATCGTCTATGCTGCCGTAGGGCGGACGCACCCAATACTCCCCCTCTCCCAACAGCGTACACAGTGCCAGATCACATCTGGATAGATCGCTCAATGCCTGCGCAGCAGTCAGGGTAGTGAGCTGGGCATGCTGGTAGGAGTGATTGCCGATCTGGTGTCCCTCCGTCTTGATGCGCTGCACCAGCGCCTCATTTCCTTCCAGTCGATAGCCCACCAGAAAAAAGGTTGCATGAACATTGCGCTCTTTCAAGCCATCCAAAAGCCGTGCCGTATGTCGTGGTGTAGGCCCGTCATCAAAGGTCAACGCCACATAGCCGGTAACGCTCTGCGATGGCGGCTTTTCTGCTTCCTGTGGCTCTGTGGCTGCCGGCAAAGCCACCTCTTGCGGCGTACAAGCGCACAGCAAAAGACAGCTCAGCAGCACTATCACCAGTCGTTTCATCGAATCACCCGACGGAGTATATGCTGCAGCGGAAAAAGAAAGCACCCCAACGGGTGCTTTCTTTTTATTTACTTACCGTACGCCAGCTTCCTGGCGCGAACGTAGTCGCGGCGTGCTACACTGAGGCGGTAGATATAGCTCTGCTGCGCCATGTCAGCGTAGCCGGTGCGCCATTTCATACCGGCGGCCACGTTGAAGCTGCGGGAGAGGGCGTTATCAGCCACGGTGGTCTTGACTTCATAGTGGATGCTGTTTTGATCCAAAATACCCTTAACGCGGGCCAGCTCCATGGGATCGGTATCCAGCATCAGTTCTTTGGGGAAGAAAAGCATCATCCTTCTCCTTTCAGTTCAGCGGCAGCTCATATATGCGCCATTCACCATCGGTCAGTCCGGTAAAGAGAGCGTAGCAGGTGCTGCCCGGCTGACGGTTAGGCAGGTTGAAAATATAGTACACGGATTTCTCGCTGCTGAGATAGGTGGCATCCAGGCACTCCGCCACGGCCTGCGTCCCGTCCATCAGGAGGTAGTAGACCAAAGGCTTTTCCACCGGATCAGCGGTCTGGACGGTCAAGATAATGTTGGTCATAGAAGAGTCCTCGTCCATGGACATCTCCATAACACAAGCCATTTCATCGCCCCACTGGAAGGTCTGGCCAAAGGTAATGAGTTCGGCGCCGGATAGGTCGGGACGGGCAGGCACCGTGTGTAGAGGCTCCTCCACCGGCTCATCCCAGCCCACCTCGCTGCTGAACAGCTCATCTACGATATCCTCAAATACGCCGCTGACACTGCACATGGTCAGCGACAGGGGCAGGATGTTGACCAAGACAATCACTGCAATAGCAATCTTGAGGACTTTGGCCGGGCCGGACTTTTTACTTTGCGCTCTTCCGCTCCGCTCTACGGTAAAAGGCGATTTCTTGTCTCCGCGCACCTTGCGAGCCTGATCCTCAAAGCAGACATCCTGCTCGAAACAGACCTTACCATTTTGACTGGCGCGGCGCTTGGCGGTATTATCCAAAAAGTCAGCGTCGCTCATGCGGTGGACAACGCCGTCGAGGCCTACGCGGTTACGCTGGGGCGGGCGGTTATAGGCGCCGCACTCCGGGCAGCATCCGTGCTCGTGGTAGTCATAGCGTTTGGAACAAGCCTTGCACTTCACCAATGCCATCGCAATCCCCTCCTTTTTTCTTGATGATAGCATAGCGACGACGCTGCCACCACCAACTTGAAGTTGCATCCCATTTTTTAGGTGGCAACTTGAAGTTTCTTCGTTCAGTATAGCACGAACAATGGCAAAGCACAATGATCCGCGCCACTTTTCGCCGCTTCTGACAAATCCAAACTGTTTTTCGCCGCGGCGTGTACGTGGCGAAAAACACCGCTCGGCCCACAAGTGCGCGAGCGCAGCGAGTGCGCAGCAGTG
>JAZRRQ010000125.1:0-6359 GCA_045650885.1 Vescimonas sp.
CTGGATCATCCCCGGCAAGAAGATGCCCGGCATGGGCGGCGCTATGGATCTGTGCACCGGCGCCAAGAAGTGCATCATCTGCATGGAGCACACTGCCAAGGGCAACCCCAAGATCTTTGAGAAGTGCCGTCTGCCCCTGACCGCTTCCCACTGCGTCAACAAGATCATCACCGAGATGTGCGTTCTGGAAGTCACTCCCGATGGTCTGCTGATGACCGAGATCAACCCCGAGTTCACCGTCGAGGACGTCAAGGCTGCTACCGCTGCCCCCATCGCCGTCGCCGAGAACCTGAAGAGCATGATCGACTAATTGATTGCTTTTTTACCCCGCAAGGCTTTGCCTTGCGGGGTAATTTTTTTCGCGCATCCGTTGCAAGATAAATGTAAATCCGCTATAATATGTTCATAAAAACACAGGAGGTATTTTCCATGCAAGCCTATGTGATGGACGCTTTTTCCGCCTGCGTGTTTGGCGGCAATCAGGCCGGCGTGGTGCTGCCGGACCGGGAGCTGAGCGACGCTGTAATGCAGCAGATCGCCGGTGAATTCAAGCACTCCGAGACTGCCTTCGTCCGCGTGGAGGATGACGGCAGCGTGACGCTGCGCTACTTTACCCCCGCCGGTGAGGGGGACCTGTGCGGCCACGCCACCATTGCTTCCTTTGCCCTCCTGCGTGAGACGGGTCGGATCGGTGACGGTACCTTTACCGCCCATACCCGCGCCGCGGAATTGCAAATTCGCGTCAAGGGTGATACCGTCTGGATGGATATGGCACCGCCTCAGCTGCTGCGTACGCTGGAAGATGGGGAGTGGGACGCCCTCTACCGTGCCTACGGTCTCACTACCGCCGATATGACGGACGGCTTCGTGCCCAAGATCGTCTCCACCGGTTTGGCTGATATCATGATGCCGGTGCGTGACCATGAGACGCTGATGCGCGCCGTGCAGGATGCGCCCGCCGTCACGGAACTCTCCCGCCATTACGATGTGACGGGTGTCCATATGTTCTGCCCCGGCGACGAGAGCTGCACCGCTTACTGCAGTAACTACGCCCCCCTCTACGACATCCCCGAGGAGTGTGCCACCGGCACCTCCAACGGTGCGCTGACCTATTATCTGTACTTGCAGGGACTGGTTAAGGAAGGGGAGGAGAACATCTTCGTCCAGGGTGAGCATATGAACCGTCCTTCCGAGATTCGCAGCCGTCTGGAACTGGCAGAGGGCAAGCCCAATATCCTCATTGGCGGCCGCGCCGTGATGAGTATGTCCTGCGATCTGAAAATCTGAATTTGTGCAAAAAAAGAAGGCTTCCCAATTGGGGAAGCCTTCTTTTACTGTCAAAATTAGTCAGCGGAAATGGTGGGAACGGTGGGTACTTCGCCGTTCCATACCTGCTGTACCAGAGCCTTGGCGATGTCGACGTCAGCCTCATTGGGCCACATGACCCACAAGTCCCAACCGGGCATGGTGGCGCACTGCTGATAGTCGGGGTCGCCGGAGACAGCATAGGTGGTGATGTCCCAGCCGCGCATGTCCTTGAGCTGCATCTTTACCAGCGCGCTCATGTCTTCATAAGGCATGTTGGTGATGAAGCAGCCCTCCACAGCCTGCAGCAGCTCGCTGTATCGGGAGAGGATGGCGGGGGAGGTAGCCTTGTCCACGATGCCCTTGATGACGGCCATCTGGTTGCGGCCGCGCTGCTCGTCGCCGTCTTTCAGGTGTTTGCGCTCACGGCAGAAGGCCAGTGCCTCAATGCCGTTGATCTCGTTGACGCCCTCTTCGAAGTAGTAGACGATCTCGTTGAGATCATTGACAGACAGGGGGACCGTGTAGAAAGAAGTCTCGGATACCACCTCAATGCCGCCCAGTGCATCCACGATATCCACAAGGCCGGAGAAATTCACGCGGATGTAATAACTGGGATCCACACCGTAGAGCTGGCAGAGCACCTTCATGGACTCTTCAATGCTGATGGAACCGGCGTGGGTCAGCTTGTCGCGCATGCCGGCGTAAGGCTCGCTGACCAGAGGAACGTAGTAGTCGCGGGGCGTGTTCAGCAGCAGCACCTGATGGGTCTCGGGGTGGACGATGGCCAGAATGTTCACGTCACTGAGGCTCGTGATATTGATGTTGGTGGAACGGGCATCAATGCCGCTGCAGTAGATAACGAAAGGCTCACGGGTGATGGCAGGGTTGGGCTGGATGGGCTCTACCTCGCGCACGGTGGTAAACTCGTAGAAAATACGGGTCTTTTCAGAGAAGTCGCCAAACTCCTCCATGGCCTCCAGCAGGGAAATGTAGCCCTGATTGAGGATGACGGCATCCACTTCGCCGCTGTACAGGGCGCTCACCAGTTCGGGTACCATTTCATAGGTGGTGCTGCGAACCTCGTTACCCAGACTCTCCGTCAGCTTGGTCAGCAGGGCAGAGGTGTTCTGGGTGTCGGCGTTGGACAGCGCGCCGAAGTTGTAGTCCACTGCGTCGCCGATCTCATCGTCGTTGTCCTTCATCACGAAGATGTAGGTGATCTCCTGTTCCACCATCTGGCCGGAGATGCTGATGAGTGCTTTCTGCACACTGTCAATGGCAGAGATGGCGTAGAGCATGCCGGCGGACATGACGATGGCCAGAATACCTGCCACCAGCTTGGGTGCCTTGTTGCGCCAGCGGGGCAGCAAAAAGATCAGAAGGATCACATTGAGTGCTGCCAGGCCCACCAGCAGTGCCGTCAGGATGGTACTGGTGACCATATCGGTGGCCATCAGACGGATGTAGAGGATAACGCTGCAGGCGATGCTCAGAATCAGAACGGCCAGACCAAACCAGTCGACCAATGTCATGGGGTGGGACCCCTTGCGATGATTGCGCATGTTGAATCTCCTTGCTTGTTGTGTCTATGCTATGTGCCGGCGGAGCCGGCTGCTGATAGTCGTACTTAGCTATTATAGTACAGGTGCCGCGTAATTTCCAGTATGAAATGCGCAAAATTTCACCTTTTTTGGCAGAGCAAGCGCCGAAAAAGGCGCGCTGCTGCGTGAAAGCTATCTTTTGAAAGGGAAGGGTGTTGAAGTGCGGTGGGGAATGTGATAAACTATCATTGCAATTATGCGTTAATCTGTCGGACCGCCAGTGGTGGTGAAACAGGAGGAAAAAGATATGAAAGCAGCGCTGGTACTGATGGCTGCGGGACTTGGCTCCCGCTACGGTGGCAATAAGCAGGTCGATGGCGTGGGCCCCTGCGGCGAAATTTTGATGGAATACTGCATCCACGATGCAATCCGCGCCGGTTTTACCAAGGTGGTATTCATCATCAAAGAGGATATTGTGGATCTGGTGGACAACCTTTGCGGCAATTACCTGCGCAATGCAAAAACCCGTGACGGTGAGCCGCTGGAGGTCTGCTATGCCATGCAGAATTACGACAGCCTGCCGGATTTCTATACGATTCCCGCGCAGCGCACCAAGCCTTTCGGCACGGCCCATGCCATGCTGTGCGCCAGAGACTGCATCAGTGAGCCTTTCTGCATCCTCAATGCCGATGACTATTACGGCGTGGATGCATTCCGTGCCATTTACGAGGAGCTGCAGCAGATGCCGGCAGAAGGTCACGCCGCCATGGTGGGCTACCTGCTGAAAAATACGGTCAGCCCCAACGGAACCGTTACCCGCGGTGTGTGCCATACAAAGGACGGCATGCTGACCGATATCCGCGAGACCATGAAGATCCGCCTGTTCCCCGACGGCAGTATTGCCGATACTTCCGGCGACGAGCCGCAGATGCTGGACGGTGAGAGCGTGGTGTCTATGAACCTGTGGGGTTTCCAACCCTCGGTTTTCCGCGGTGTGGAAGATTATTTGGAAGAGTTTCTGCGCAATCTGAAGGAAGACGATATTAAGTCCGAATGCCTGCTGCCTACCATGGTGGGCGATATGCTGCACCGGGGCGAACTGCAGGTGAAGGTTCTCAGCTCTGCCGACCGCTGGTTCGGCATGACGTATCATGAGGATCGCGCCGAGGTAAGCCGCGAGTTGAAAGCGCTCCATGATGCAGGCATCTACCCCGCGACATTGAAAGGATAAGGAACATTAGATGGAGAACAACCACTTTTCTTCCGGTGAACGGATGCGCCGCCGCCGTGAGCGGCAGAGACGGCGCAGAATCAAGTGGCTGATCGCTGCAGCGGCCACCGTACTGGCTGCGGCAGTGCTGGTGCTTTGCCTGCTGCCGGGGCGTGAAGAGCCGCAGCCGGAGGATCCTCAGGGCAGCGAGCCGTCCGGAACCCAGACGGCAGACCCCAATCAGGGTCAAAGCGGCAGCGAAAAACCCACCGATCCCGATCCCAATCAGACCACTGACCCCGATCCCAATCAGACAACGGATCCGGATCCCAACCCGGACGCTGACCCGGATCCCGATCCCGATCCTGATCCTGACCCGGACCCCACTCCGGATCCCGACCCCGATCCCGAGGATTATACCCCTGATCGCGGCGCGGAACCTGTGCCCGATCCCAATCAGGCCTCCCGGCCCTGGAATCTGGTGCTGGTCAACCCCTGGAATCCGCTGCCGGATGGCTTCGACGTCAGTCTTGAGCGGGTGTATGACATCTATGATGGCTGGACGCTGGACGCCCGCGTCAATGCGGATTTGAAGGCTATGCTGGATGACTGCGCAGCGCAGGAGGGGCTCGAGCCGTTTGTCTGCTCTTCCTACCGCACTTGGGATACCCAGGAATACCTTTTCTATAACACGGTGGACTATTACCAGTACACCGTCGGCATGTCCTACATGGATGCCATCAATACGGCTGCCAAGGAATCGGCTTGGCCCGGCACCAGCGAACATCAGCTGGGTCTGGCGGTGGACATTGTGGATGTGGATTATCAGGTGCTCAACGATGCGCAGGCGGATACACCGGTGCAGCAGTGGCTGATGGCCAACTGCTGGAAGTACGGCTTCATCCTGCGCTATCCGGCCGACAAGGTACACATCACCGGCATTATCTACGAGCCCTGGCACTACCGCTACGTAGGCCGTGAATATTCCAAGATCATCTATGACTCCGGATTGTGTCTGGAAGAATGGCTGGCCCAGAACTGACAGGGAAGAGCGCGCCGAAAAGTACGAGTATGAGCGCGTTCTTTGCGAAGGCATCGTTGCCGAGCGGTTGGAGAGCCACCGCCGGATCATTGACCGCCGCGTTGCCGACGGCTGGCGCTATGCGGGGTATATCCCCGTCCATGCGCCATCGATCTGATCTTTGAAAAAGATGTGGAAGAAACAGAATAAACGTATAAAAAGGCCGCAGGGTATTCCTGCGTCCTTTTTTACCGTACTGCGTCAGCGGCAGTTGCTCTCGTTGCTGGTCTTGTTGGAGTTCTTGTTCTGGTTGCTGTTCTTGTTCTGATTGGAGTTCTGATTCTGGTTCTGGTTCTGATTCTGGTTGGAGTTCTGGTTCTTGCTGTTCTTGTTATAGTTGTCCATGAGGACACCTCCTTTAGTGGTTGCCCAGTTATGGGTGTGGTTTTATTATGGCTGCGGATCGGTAAAATATTCGTCAAAATTGCGAAAAAAAGATGCAAAAAATTGTTGACAGCTACAAAAGCTTGTGGTACAATACTCCAGAAAACAAAGAAGGTCGGTGCATCCGCCCTCACCTCCAGCAATGGCAAAGAGGTTAACAGCGAGAGAAGAAGAGCCGTAGTGGGTTCTTTGTTTGCTGCGCGGATGCTGTGTGCATTCGCGTTTTTTATTTTTGGATTGGAGGTGCTTCGGTATTAGCAACGTAACGCATCAACTGAATGAGGAGATCCGCGATAAGGAAATCCGACTCATCGGCGACAACGGCGAACAGCTGGGTATCATGTCCGCGGCAGAGGCTCTGGACATCGCAGAGGAGCGCGGTCTGGATCTGGTGAAGATCTCTCCGCAGGCGCAGCCGCCTGTGTGCAAGCTCATGAACTATGGTAAGTTCAAGTTCGAGCAGAGCAAGCGCGAGAAGGAAGCCAAGAAGAACCAGCACGTGGTGGAGATCAAGGAAATTCGTATGTCTCCCGGCATTGACGTGGGTGATTTCAACACCAAGCTGAAGAATGCCCAGAAGTTCCTGGCAGATGGCAACCGTGTGAAAGTCTCCGTCCGCTTCCGCGGCAGAGAGATGGCCCGCACTGACATCGGGCTGGCACTGCTGACGAAGTTTGCCGAGCAGTGCGCCGAAGTAGCAACCATGGATAAGGCCGCCAAGATGGAAGGCAGAAGCATGACCATGTTCCTGTCCCCCAAGACGGGCAAGTAAAAAGCGGTTTTCTGTCAAACAGAGGAAACATTGGAAGGAGTAAAAAATTATGCCTAAACTGAA
>JAZRRQ010000126.1:0-2026 GCA_045650885.1 Vescimonas sp.
ATCTGGGTGCCAAGCGCGTGGTGCTGGCCCGCGAGCTGAGTCTGGACGAGGTGCGGGAGATCCGCCGCCGCGTGTCCCCCGAACTGGAGATCGAGACCTTTGCCCACGGCGCCATGTGCGTCAGCTACTCCGGTCGATGCCTGCTGAGCAACTATATGACCGGCCGCGACTCCAACCGCGGTGCCTGCGCCCAGCCCTGCCGCTATCAGTACGCCCTCATGGAGGAAAAGCGCCCCGGCGAGTATTTCCCCGTCTTTGAGGATGAGCAGGGCACCTATATCATGAACTCCCGGGATATGTGCATGATCGACCATCTGGACGATCTCATGGATGCCGGCGTGGACTGCATCAAGATCGAGGGCCGCGCCAAGTCCGCCTACTATGCCGCCATCGTCACCGGCGCTTACCGCCATGTGCTGGACGATGTGTGGAATGGCCGCCCCATCGACCCCGTCTGGCGTGATGAGGTGGAGCATGTGAGCCACCGCCATTATTCCACCGGCTTCTTCTACGGCTATCCCGGCCAGTATTATGAGAACTCCCGCTATATCCGTGATTGGCAGATCTGCGCCGTGGTCACCGACTGCGATGAAAACGGTATGGCCACACTGAGCCTGCGCAATAAGTTCAGCGTAGGTGACGAGGTGGAGATCGTGGGCCCCGACTGTAAGCCCTTCACCATCACCGTGCCCCAGATGTACAATGAAGAAGGGGAGCCGCTGGACTGCCCCCGCACGCCGCAAATGGTCTTCACCATGCAGCTGCCCCATCAAGTCCCTGCCTTTAGTTTTGTCCGCCACGCGGTGGAACTGAGCGGGAAATAAGCTACTATCATGCAAGACCCGCATCTTTCGGATGCGGGTCTTATTTTTGCATAAAAGGGACAACCAACAGTTGACAAGCGCAACATTTGTGGTAAAATAGTTCCGATATGGAAATGCTGTGAGGAAACGAGCCTGTTTTTTCCCACCCAAAGCGAAGCGGGGATGGTGTGAGCCCGCCGGTTATGGAGTTCAGGCGGCCACTTCCGAGCGGACTGCGACGAGCAGTACGGTTCATCCCCGTTACCGGATGGCTGAGATGGCGCATCTTCGGTGCGTCAAATTAGGGTGGTACCGTGAAGTGAACCTTCGCCCCTATATGGTGGCGGGGGTCTATTTTTTTGTGCGGAGGTGAGGGTGTGAACTGCCGTGAAGTGGATATGACGTCCGATCCCCGTGGTGCGCACTTTGCCTACTTCTGCTCGCTGGCCAGTCCCGCCGCCGGCCTTACTGTGCCTGTGGATGTGACGGACCTCATGAAAAACCTCTGTGGCCGCAGCTTTTTTCTCTCGTTTTTGTGGTGCGTCCAGCGTGCTGCCAATGCTGTGCCGGAACTGCGCCGCCGTATCAAAGACGGCCGCGTGCTGGAGTTTGACATCTGCCCCGTGTCCTGCACGGTGATGAAAGCCGACGGCACCTACGCCTACTGCCATTTGAATGCTGCGGATGACTTTGCCGCCTTCCATGCCCACGGTCTGCAGGCTTTGCAGGACGCCAGGGAGCGCGGCACCATTGCCGAGAGCGCGGAAGAAGCGTTGCCCTGTTACTTTGTCAGCTGCCTCCCGTGGCTCAGCTATACCCAGATCGTCAATCCTTGGGGTGGGGGAGAGGACAGTAATCCTCGCATCACCTGGGGTAAGTACGAAACAAAGGAGGGCCGCACCACGCTGCCCCTATCCATCCTTGTCCACCACGGCCTTGCCGATGGACTGCACATCGCCCGATTCTATCACCAACTGCAGCAGGAACTGGCGGATTTAGTCCAATTCCTTAGCAAATACAGCAAAATTTGAAAATTTATCATAAAGGAGTAAACCATCATGTCTCATCCCTACCACGGCCTCAACGAGCTGCGCGAGATGTTCCTGCGCTTCTTTGAGACCAAAGACCATCTGCGTCTGCCCAGCTTTTCCCTGATCCCCCAGAACGATGCCAGCTTGCTGCTGATCAACTCCGGCATGGCTCCCATGAAGCCCTACTTCACC
>JAZRRQ010000127.1:0-2290 GCA_045650885.1 Vescimonas sp.
ATAAGTGGTGTTCATCAGATCCCAGATGCCCTTGATCTGGCCGGCAACGTTGTCCACATATTCCTGGGGGGTGATGCCGGCGGCTTCTGCCTTCTGCTGGATCTTCTGACCGTGCTCATCGGTGCCGGTCTGGAAGTATACATCGAAGCCGGCCTGGCGCTTGTAACGGGCGATGGCATCTGCCAGCACGATCTCATAGGTATTGCCGATATGGGGCTTTGCGGATGTATACGCAATTGCCGTGGAAATGTAATAGGGTTTCTTTTCAGACATGTTCTTCTCCTCCTAAAAAATGAAAAACCGCCCTTGAGAGATCTCAAGGGCGACAAAATTGACGCGGTACCACCTTGTTTCGCAGCTTTTGCTGCCTCACATACGCTTTAACGGGCGCACCCGAAGCAGCCTACCTTTCGGCTGCCCAGCTCCAAGACCATGTTCAACTGATTTCACCGTACCCACTCTCACCTTGCTGGGCTCTCTGACCGGTTATAGCAGCCTACTCTTCTTTTCACAGCTTTTTCCATTATAAGCGCCATTATAGTCCGAAACAGGCGGTTTTGTCAACACTTATTTCGCTTTTCTGGTCAGAAGCAATGCCACCGCCACAGCACCGACGCCCCCTGCCAGCTTGCCCACGATCACAGCCGGGAGCATCTGGGGCGCAAAACCCGCGGTAAACCCCAGATGGTCGCCAAACACAAAAGCTGCACTCACTGCGAACGCGATATTTACCACCTTGCCCCGCTCATCCATGTCCTTGACCATACCCAAGGTTGCAATGGAATTGGCAAGGGATGCCACCAGGCCTGCCGCCGCTGCATCGTTGATCCCCAGGATTCCTCCCAGCTTCAGCAAAGGCTTTCGAAAGATCCTGGTCACCGTATATACCAGAGGGAACGCACCTGCCAGTACGATGGCAATGGCACCCACGGTAGAGAAGCCTGTTTCCAGACTTTCCAGGCCGGGGATAATCACAATGCCCGTCAGTTCCTCCACAATGGCAGCCGCCAGTCCGGCAGTAATGAGGATCACCACGGCCTTGCCAAAGATGCCAAAGCCTCTGATCATTGCCTTTTCCGCTTTCCAAAGACCCAGTGCGATCACCGCGCCGATGATTACAATGGGGACCAGGTTCCGCAGAACCATCATCAGCGGGAATCCTGCCACCAGACCGCCTGCCAGAACGCCCAGAGGAATGGTGACGATGCCACAGAGGATCCCCTTTGCCATGGCAGGTCTGTCCTCTTCCTCCAAGATACCCATGGCAACAGGAATGGTAAATACCACCGTGGCTCCCAGCATGGAGCCGGTGATGACACCGCCCAGAAGCGCCGCCTGGGAATCCTCCGTCAGTTCCTGGGCAAGGACGCCGCCGCCCATGTCAGAGGCAAGGATAGAACCGGCAAACATTGCAGGGTCTGCACCCAGAAAGGAAAACACCGGCACCACCACCGGCTTCAATACCGCCGCCAATACCGGTGCCAGTGCAATGATTCCCAGCATGGCCATGGCGAGAGAACCCATGGCCATGATACCGTTTTCAAATTCTTCTCCCAACCCCAGCTTGTTGCCGCAGATCCGGTCAACAGCACCAAAGGCGGCAAAGATCGCCATAATGGTGATCAGCAATTCATGTGCCGACATGATTTCCCTCCTGGTCCACGATGGCAACCACCGCCGCATCGATGGGCGCTTCCATACAAAACCGGCTGGCCACGGTACCGGTGACCAAAAGCACCCGGTCACCCCGACCCGCGCCCACCTGGTCTGCTGCCACCAATTCCGCATCCCCGGTATTCACTACCAGAAAGGTTTGCCCCATGAGGCAGCTTGCCTTTCTGGTGGCCCAAACAGAGCCGGTCACTGTTCCGATCTTCATTGTGTTCCCTCCATGATCTCCTTTGCAAGGGGTGTCAGTACCGCACCGGGAGCAGGGCAGATCCCCTTGGCCCGAAGCACCCTCGCCTCCTGGGCTGTGACCAGGCGCTTGTGCGCACCGTCCGTAAATACGATACCCCAGTTTTTCAATTCCCGTTTGGCACTGGCTATGGACGCAGACAGCGCACGGTTTTTGGGTGCTTCCGCCATACCCGGTGTATAGAGCACCACAGTCTTTCCCTCCGCCAGTGCCTGCAGCACCTGCTCGTTACGAAACTGCAGCAGTTCCCCCAAAGGCAATGAGCCAATGACCACGGCGTCATAGTCCTCCGTCACATAGCTGTAACCCAAGCCGCAGGGCGGCTCTTTTCCGATGAGCAACGCCCTGCTCATGGCAGGATCCTCCCCAGAT
>JAZRRQ010000128.1:0-6045 GCA_045650885.1 Vescimonas sp.
AAGCCGTCGCCGCCGCCGATGCGGTCCATGACCTGAATCTGACGGGGCTCTTCCACGCACCACTGACCGTCTGCGTGGAGCAGGCAGCCCCACATGTGCTCGTTGGCGCTGATGACCTGACGCAGGGTGGTGCCGTAGACCTTGGCGTTGGGATACTTGGCCATGACCTCACCGATCATGCCCTTGAAGCTCTCGATCTTGCCGCTGAGATCCTTGCCGCCTGCCTCGGGGCCGGTGAAGCCCAGGCACAGCTGGAAGTCCTCTTCATTGCCCACCAGAATGTCAGCCACAGAGGCGATCTGGTGGAAAGCATCGTGCAGCTCTTCTTCGCGGCCCTTCCAGAAGGTGGCGCGGTGGTTCAGATCGAAGCTCACCAGCGTGCCGTACTGCTTGGCGGCCTTGGCGCAATCCAGGCAGAAACGGGTGGTCTCGGGGCTCATGGCGGCGATCAGACCGGACAGGTGCAGGATCTGAACGCCTTCCACGCCGAAGATACGGTCGAAGTCGAACTCCTCGGCGGTCATGGTGCGGCCCACCTCACCGGCGCGGTCGTTCCACACGCGGGGAGCGCGCATACCGAAACCGGAGTCGGCGATATTGAACTGATGGCGGAATCCCCAGGGACCGCCCTGATCCACTTCGGCGCCCTCGTAGTTGATGTTGCGGCTGCGCAGATCGCTCTTGATGAACTGGGCGATGGGGCTGCCCTTGACGAACTTGGTCAGCGCCAGGCACTCGCGGCCCAGAGAGGATGCCACATTCAGCACGTTGGACTCAGCGCTGGTGGCCTGCATGTAGAAGTGGTTGCTGTTGTGGACAGCCATGCGGTTGTCCGGGGTGATGCGCACGCCCATGCTGGTGGGGCAGGCGATGGCATAGCGGCAGTTGGAGCGGAGATTCAGTTCCATGGCAGTACATTCCTTCCTCATATCAGAATATCAAATTGGTTTTTCGGAGTGTGCTATTGTTCATTGTGTTTATTGTATAATAAGATGAAATGCAATGGAATTGCATTTCTCTTCACAAAACATTGCAAATTGACGCATTGTGTGCTATGGTGTTGGTAAAAAGGGGGGAAAAGCCCATGCCGCACCTGTTTTCCTACCGCGATGCCCAGCTTTACAGCCATCACACGGTGGATCTGACGCCGTCCCAGACGGACCATACCATGCACGCCCACGAGCTGATGGAGATCTTTTTCTTCATCTCCGGCAAGGGCAGTTATCTGGTGGAAGGCACGTCCTATCCGCTGCAGCCCTACGACATTCTGATCCTCCGTGAGGCGGAGGCCCATACCTTGACCATCAGCCCCGACGAGCCTTATGAGCGGATCGCCATCCACTTTTCCCGCTCGCTTCTCTCGGCGGTGGATCCCCAGCTTCGTCTGCTGCGCCCCTTTCTCGACCGTCCGTTGGGCCAGCGCAATTACTATCCCGCCGCCGGCGACCCGGAGGGCCGTCTGCGCGCCGCCTTTGCCGGATTCTCCTTCGATTCCGTGCCGGATGTGCGGCTGAATCTGATGGCGCGGCTGCTGCTGTTCCTCACCACGCTGGACGGTCTGCAGCAGACCGATGTCCACCTGCCTGCACCCGGACTCCAGAGCCAGCTGGTGGCCTATGTCAACGAGCATCTTTTTGAAGACATCTCTTTGCAGTCGGTGGCCGATCATTTTTACCGCAGCCGTTCCCAGACGGCGCGGCTTTTCCAGCAGGCCACCGGCTCACCGCTGTGGGAGTACGTGACCCTCAAGCGTCTCATGGCCGCCCGCGCCATGATCCAGCGTGGCGAAGCGGCAGGCTCGGCCTGCCTTGCCTGCGGCTTTTCCGACTATTCGTCCTTTTTCCGTGCCTACCGCTCCCACTTCGGCCATGTGCCGAAAGAGGACGCGGGCAAAAACTGAAGCAAGCAGAGCAAGGCCATGCCCCATCGGGGCGTGGCCTTGTGGTTTTTACCGGTCGTCGTTGCTGAAAAACTGCACGCTGTCTGCCCGGCATTGGGGCAGATAAGTAAAGAAGTCGGGGAAGGTCCGGATTTTGTCCTCCGCACTTACCCAGCGCAGGAACTCCTTCTGATCGTCCGCCGTAGCGCTTTGGCATACGGGGGAGAAGTCCTGCGGCACTTTCATATAGAAATAATAGCCGATCTCGTAGATGAGCTTGCCCATCTTGGAGGGGGTGTCGGCGTAGAAATAGTTCTCCTCCACAAAGGCAAGGCGGTCTACCTCCATGGTCACGCCCGTCTCTTCCCACACCTCGCGTACCACGGCCTGCTGTGCCGTTTCGCCGAACTGGATCCGTCCGCCTACGGAGTAGAGGTAATCCACATCCTCGTTGCCCACCATCAGGATTTTTCCGTCCTTTTCGATGATGGCGCCTACCCGGATGTTCACAAACCCTTCGCCGCAGGGGATACACATATCAGGATGCATAGCGATACCTCACTTTTCTTTGGCCACGGCCAGTGTGGCGCGGAATTCCTTGGGGGATACGCCGGTGTAGCGCTTGAAGAGTTTGGAGAAATAGTTCACATCGGGGATGCCGCAGTACTGGGCCACCGTCTGCACCTGCAGCGTGCCGCTGCGCAGCATGCCGGCGGCCTGCTCCACACGGCGGGAATTGACGTAGTCGGTCAGCGTCTGGCCAACCTCTTTTTTGAACAGGGTGGACAGATACCCCGGGGAGATATTCTGCATGGCGGACAGGGCAGACAGGCTCAAATCGGCGGTGAGATCGGCATCGATGCAGGCCAGCGCCTTGCGTACCGGCGCGCTGTAATGGGCCAGTGCGTGCTTTTTCACCAGACGGCAATAGGCGCTCATCATCTCGTCCATCAGCTTGCCGGCGGCAGTGGTGGAGCCGATCAGCTCAATGCGATTGGCAAAATCGGAGGAGACGCTGTCAATATACAGCGGATGCACACCGCCGTTTTCCGCCGCCTTGCGCAGCAGCGTGTTCATGATGATGCAGTAGTTTTTTATGTTGCGCACCGGGTCGCTAACGCGCTGTTCAAAGGCGAAATGACTCATGTTGCCCAGCATGGTGGCAGCTTTGTGCCGCAAACCCTGGGACACGGCGTGCAGCAGCTCGTTTTCGTAGGCGTAGCGCTTTTCCATCGTCTCCATGTCCAGCAGCGCCTGGTCAGGGGAGAGGGGGTCGTTGCGCAGAGCCAGCGGGGTGGGGGAGTCCAGCTCGCTGCTCAGATCCACCACGCTGTACGCTTCGCTTCCGCCCCAGATCACGTCGGCATAGGCGTTGACGACTGCCAGCAAGGAAGATTCTTCCGGAATCACCGGAACACCGCCGAAGAAGGCCTCCAGCTGGCGGAATCGGCCGGGCGGAATGGCAAAGCGCTCCGCCTCCTGCAGCAGCTGCTCGCGGGTGAAAGGCACCGACATGTACGGGCCGATCACCAGCGCCGACTGTTCCTGCGGCAGACGCAAAAAGAGATAGCTGCACAAAAAACTGTCCGTTATCTTGTAGATGGTCTGCTCCTCCAGCTGGGACGGCAGGCTGAAAAACAGGTGACGATACGCATCATCCAGCCCCAGAAAATGGCGCAGACCCATGTCCAGCGCCGCTCCGGGCATGGCACCGTCTGCCAGAATATGAACCGGCAAATGCAGATTGCTCAGGATCTTCTGCATGAAGCGAAATTCTGTTTCGTGAAGCATGGCGCACCTCCGGTGAAAATTTTGGCAGGGTGAACAAAAGGGAAAACGTTTGCAGAATTATTATCATACACATTTCCTCAAAAAGCAAGAGGTTATCTGAAAAGAATACAAAGATTGAGGAAAAAAATACTCACGATTTGTCGTTTTCCTCTGTACAATAGAAACTGAAAGTACGAAAAGGCGTATTGCGCCCATTTGTGCCGGAGAATTTGAGAAAAGAAAGAGGAAATCCAAATGGCTAAGAAAAAAGTAGAACTGGATGCCAACGGCTACCGCAAGTTTGGCATTCGCGACAAGCTTGCTTATGCCGCCGGTGACGCAGGCTGCAATTTGAGCTTTGGTCTGAAGAATACCGTGCAGACCTTCTGGTTGGTCTACATGATGATGGAGACCGGCCTGTTCTCTCTGCTGCTGTTGCTGGTGCAGGCTTGGGACGCTATCAACGACCCCCTGATCGGCTCCCTGCTGGACAGCGACAGAAGAAGATACAAGCGCGGCAGGTATAAGACGTATATCTTCATCGGCGCCTGCGGCCTGCTGGTGGGCGGCGCTGCCGTGTTCCTGCCCTTCCCCAATGCCACCACCGTGGTCAAGGCCATGCTGTTCATCGTTGGCTATGTCATTTGGGACGCCGCTTACACCATGGCAAACGTTCCCTACGGCACTATGCTGAATATCATTACCGACAACACCGAGGAGAGAGCTTCTCTGTCCGTGTTCCGCTCCATCGGCGGCGCCGTTGGCGGTATGGTCCCCGGCATGATCCTGCCCATGCTGATCTGGCAGAAGGTTACTTATGACGGAACCACCAGCTTCCTCGACAAGATCGAGATCCCCGAGGGTGCAGAGAGCGCCTTTGCTGCTGAAAACTTCCACAAGAATCCCCTGACCGGTGAAGCTTACCAGATCGGTGACAAGGTCCTCAGCCCCCTGACCGGCAGCCAGCTTGAGGTTCTGCTGGGTGACCGCGTGTTCTTTGCCGCCCTGATCATGGGTGTTCTGGCTTTCGCGTTCTTTATGTTCATGATCAAGAACATCACCATCCGCGGTGATGAGTATGCCCAGCAGAACGCTGAGGGCGAGAAGATCAACCTCATCAAGTCCTTCGGCTCCTTCATCAAGAACCGTCCCGCCGTTGGCTGCACCATCGCCGCCATGGGTATGTTCCTGGGTATGCAGTCCGCCGGTACGGCAACCACCATCATGTTCGCCACCCACTTTGGTCAGGCTTCCATGTCCGGTATTGTGACCATGGTTGGCTACCTGCCCATGTTCCTGTTCATGCCTCTTGCCACCAAGCTGGTGAAGAAGTACGGCAAGAAGGAAGTTTCCTCTATCGGCTCCATTGCCTGCCTGCTCGGCGGCGCCATCCTTTGCACCTTCCCCCTGTGCCCCAAAGATGTGCAGCTTATCGTTTACATGGTCGGCCTGGTCTTCTTCGGTCTGGGCCTGGGCTTCTATAGCTGCGTTTCCTGGGCCATGATGGGCGATGCCATCGACTACTCCGAGTGGAAGACCGGCAAGAGAGAGGAAGGCGTTGTTTATGCGCTGCACTCCTTCTTCCGTAAGCTGGCTCAGGGTGTCGGCCCCGCCGCTGTCATCTGGCTGATGGGCACTCCTCTGATTGGCTATGTGGAGGCTCTGGGTACCATCGGTCAGTCCGCCGAGACCGCCAGCAGACTCTGCTGGCTGGTGGCAGCTCTGTATGTGGTCAGCGCCGTTTGCCAGTTTGTGGGCGTTACTCTCATTTACAACATCGACAAGAAGACTCTGGCTACCATGCGCAGCGAGCTGGCTGAGCGCCGCGCTGCCAAGTAAGCCGATTATTTCCCTGACACACACCGCGGCCGGGCAGGCGGCACTATGCTGCCTGTCCGGCTCTCTCTCATTTTGATAAGGAGGACGATCCCCATGAGAAACGTATTCAATTTCAATGCCGGCTGGGCCTTTGCCAAGGAGTCTCAGGTTCCTGCCCAGATGCCCGCCGGTTGGGAAGCCGTTGACCTGCCCCACTGCTGGAACGCTGTGGACGGTCAGGACGGCGGCAACGACTATTTCCGCGGCACCTGCTGCTACGCCAAGACTTTTGCCAAGGCTG
This sequence comes from Vescimonas sp., assembly GCA_045650885.1. Classification (GTDB taxonomy): domain Bacteria; phylum Bacillota; class Clostridia; order Oscillospirales; family Oscillospiraceae; genus Vescimonas. Next base: position 5,769 of record JAZRRQ010000128.1, read on the forward strand.
ACCTGCCCCAGACCGAGCGCTATTATCTGGAGATTCAGGGCGCCAACTCCTCCGCCGATGTGTACCTCAACGGCGTGAAGCTGGCCCACCACGACGGCGGCTACTCCACCTGGCGCGTGGAGCTGACCGAGACGCCCAAGGACGAGAACCTGCTGGTCATCACCGTGGATAACGCTGCCAATGAGACCGTCTATCCCCAGATGGCCGACTTCACCTTCTACGGCGGTCTGTACCGCGATGTGAACATCGTCTGCGTCAGCGACTCCCACTTCGATCT
>JAZRRQ010000129.1:0-9132 GCA_045650885.1 Vescimonas sp.
CCCACACCAAGTTCGTTGGCCAGGTGTACGTCCTGTCCAAGCAAGAAGGCGGCCGTCACACCCCCTTCTTTAACAACTATCGTCCTCAGTTCTACTTCCGTACCACTGACGTTACCGGTATCATCACCCTGCCCGAGGGCACCGAGATGTGCATGCCCGGCGATAACGTCGACATGAAGGTCGAGCTGATCACCCCCATCGCTATCGAAGAGGGTCTGCGCTTCGCTATCCGTGAGGGCGGGCGTACTGTCGGTTCCGGCGTCGGCATCGGCCTGGCTGAATAATTTAGCGATTCGCTTAAAATGAAAAGAGGAGCCTTCGGGCTCCTCTTTTTTATACGGCCGCCCTCGCGCAATCCGGCGAAAGCCGGTCAAGCATTTTGCAAAGCAAAATCTTGGCGTAAAGGCGGATTCATTCCGCCTGCGCAAGTGAAATAAAAACGGGGTCCCCGCGCCACGTTTGCGCGGAGTGGGGAAAGGGCCGTACTGTCGGGTGACCGCGTCGTCATCGGCGTTGCTGAATCATTTAGCGATTAGCTGAAATATAAGAGAGGAGCCTTCGGGCTCCTCTTTTTTTATGCATTTTCCTGTTTGGGGAAGGACAGACCAGCCTGGAAGCTTGTTGCGCCCAAAGACACAACATCCCCGCCAATGAGCTGTCCGTCGCAGACGTAGAGATTGGCCTGTACACCCTGGTCGATACCCGGATAGTTGGTAATTGTGTAGGTGTAGCGCCGTACCTGCCGACCCGCGAAATCGACAAAAGGCAGACCTTGGTCGTTTTGTAGTTCTACATATGCGATCCACTCGTCACTCCACTGGGGTGGCAGCTGCAGATCCAATGTTTCCACAGGTGTGGCGTTTGCTGTCCAGCCGAGAGTGGTGAGAAAGGCCAGTCGTTGGTCCTCTGTTTCGACCATGATGGGTTCTGGTTCACCGTTATTGCGGCATCCGGGCAAAAAAATGGACAGAGCCAGCACCAATACCACAACGGCAGCGCCTGCTGCCAACATGCGCTTTGGCAGGCGGAAATGATAGATAAACATATTCGATCCCTCCTTACAGGATGGATATTCCTTTTTGCTGCAAAATATGCTACCATATGAAAAAAGGAGGCGGAAGTATGGACCGATTGGATAAAATTATCAGTGCCACCGGTAAAAAGTCACGCCGCGAGGTAAAGCTGCTGGTGAAGCAGGGGCGAATTTTGGTAGACGGTGTGCCGGCCTCTGCGCCGGAAATGAAGGTGGATCCGGCTGTGAATGAAATTTTGCTCGATGGCGAGGACATTGGCTATCGTCGCTTTACCTATATCATGCTGCATAAACCGGCAGGGGTCCTGTCGGCAGTAGAGGACAAGCGGCAGAAAACGGTGCTGGATCTGCTGCCGGAAGAGCTGCAAAAGCGCGGGCTTTCGCCGGTGGGACGACTGGACAAGGATACGGAAGGTTTGCTGCTGCTGACCAATGACGGAGACCTGACCCATCATCTGCTCAGCCCCCGGCACCATGTGGATAAGGTCTATTATGCCAGAGTGGACGGTCAGTTGAACAGAGCAGACTGCGAAGCGTTTGCAGCCGGCATGACATTGGGCGACGGGCTGGAATGTATGCCCGCCGGGCTGGAAATCCTCAGCCCCAGTGAGGCGCTGGTCACCCTGCAGGAGGGAAAATTCCACCAGGTAAAGCGTATGCTGGCAGCACGTGGTAAGCCGGTGGTGTACCTTAAGCGCCTTTCCATGGGTCCTCTGCAGCTGGATGAGTCACTGCAGCCTGGCTGTTTCCGCCACCTGACGGAGGAGGAAGTGCAGAGCCTGTCTTGTTAGTTGAAGAAGTTTATTCGCAAGAATCACAAAAAAAGATGAAGAATTTTGTAGAAAAGATAAAAAGATACTTGCAAAATCGTGATTATGACGATATAATGTAAAAAACTACGTGACAGATTGCACAAATTACCCACACAGGTAAATGTGGAAGGAGCCACTCATGTCTGGAAGAATTTTTCAAAATGTAGTGCTGCAGTTTAAGGAGACCACCGACCGTACAATCGGTGTGATCGATGCTGAAGGCACGGTGATTGCCTGCAGCGAACTGACTGGCATTGGAAAGAAATGGGTCAAATATGTGGAGGCCATTGATGCTGCCGAGGGCGTCTGTGTAGCGCTGGAAGGTAAGACTTTTAAGGCACTGCCCAGTTGGGGAAGCCATTTTGACTATGCTGTGTTCGCCAACGGCGACGACAGCGTAGGCCGCACCGTTTGTGCTATGGCCAGTGTTGCCCTTAACTCCGCCAAGACCTATTACGAGGAGAAGCACGACAAGGGTTCCTTCATTAAGAACATTATCTCCGATAACATCCTCATCAGCGATATTTATATGCGTGCCAAGGAACTGCATGTGGCGGCAGAAGTGCCCCGCGGTGTGTTTGTGGTGCGCCCTGTGGATGAGCACGCCGAGGCAGTCCCTGTGGATGTGATCCAGACCTTGTTCCCCGATCGGCAGAATGATTTCGTGCTGAGCGTGGGCGAGAATGACGTGGCGCTTATCCATCAGATGAGCGAAAACGCCGGCAGCAAGGAAATGGAGAAGGCCGCGGCACTCATTGAAGATGCGCTGCGTGTGGACGGTGAGAGCCGCGTGTTCGTGGGTATCGGCACCATGGCCATGCATCTGCGCGACTTGGCTAAGTCCTACAAAGAGGCGCAGATCGCCATTGAGGTGGGCAAGGTGTTTGACACTGAGCGGTACATCATTAACTATGAAAATCTGGGTATTGGCCGCCTGATTTATCAGCTGCCCACCACCCTGTGCGAGATGTTCCTGCAGGAAGTGTTCAAGAAGAATCCCATCGATGCACTGGATCCCGAGACGCTGTTTACCATCTACAAGTTCTTTGAGAATAACCTGAATGTGTCCGAGACGGCCCGTAAGCTGTTTGTTCATCGCAACACGCTGGTTTATCGTCTGGAGAAGATCAAGAAGCTCACGGGTCTTGACCTGCGTGAGTTTGATGACGCCATCACCTTTAAAGTGGCGCTGATGGTCAAGAAGTATCTGACCAGCCGCGGTATCGAGGCATAAAAATGATAAGAAAAACAGCCGGAAGAATGAATCTTCCGGCTGTTTTTTTACCCTTCAGTTGACAGATTCATGATTTTCCGTTCACGGTTTTTTCATATATTTCCTGTTGCCATTTTGTAACCATTTGTATATAATGTAGAATCGTAGATAAATTTTGCTGTATCTGTCACAAGATGTAGCATTGCCATAAGAATTGAGGTTATTCCATGATTCGACTGAGAGATATCGAAAAAACATATGAAAACGGAACACAGGCACTCAAGGGAATCTCTTTCGAGATTGCTGACGGAGAGTTTGTTTTTCTGGTTGGCCCCAACGGAAGCGGTAAGTCCACGGTGATCAAACTGCTGACCGGCGAGCTGGTTCCCAGCGGTGGCCGCGGCATGGTCAACGGTTTTTCTCTGACCCATATTGCTGAGCGTCAAATCCCCTACATGCGTCGGACCATCGGCGTCATTTTCCAGGATTTCCGACTGATCAGCACCAAGACGGTCTACGAAAACCTGAGTCTGGCTATGCGAGCTGTGGGTGCTACTGCCCGTGAGATTCGCGGACGCATTCCTTATGTACTGGAACTGGTGGGCCTGAGCGGGAAAGAAAACCGCTATCCTGACGAGCTGTCCGGCGGTGAGCAGCAGCGCGTGGCCATTGCCCGTGCGCTGGTGAACAACCCCAGCACCATTGTGGCCGATGAGCCCACCGGAAACCTGGATCCCGGCCGTTCGCTGGAGATCATGACACTGCTCAAGCGTATCAACGATCTGGGAACCACGGTGGTGGTGGTTACTCACGAAAAAGAGCTGGTGAACCAATTCAATAAGCGCGTCATTATGCTCGATGCGGGCGAAGTTGTGGCCGATGGCGCCCATACATATGAGGTATAAGCCATGAAGCATAACTTTTTCTACTTTATCAAAGAGGGTGTGGGAAACATGTTTTCCCACGGTTTTATGTCCTTCGCCGCAGTGGGTGTAACGGTGGCCTGCCTTTTGATTATGGGCACTTTTTCTCTGGTGGCCTATGATCTGAACGAAAACCTGAAGGATCTGCAGCAGGAAAATGCTGTGGTGGCTTTCGTGGATGAGACGCTGGATGATAACCAGGCCAAAGCGCTGCAGAAGAAGCTCGAGCGCGTGGACGGTGTGGCAAGCTGCACCTTTGTCAGCCGGGAAGAGGCCAGAGACAACTATGTGGAGCAGTACGACGAGGACGATCTCTATTCCGATCTGCAGGCGGACATTTTCCGTCACCGCTATGTGATCCACATCACCGATCTGGAACTGATGAGTCAGGTGAAAGCACAGCTGGAGCAGGTGGACGGAATTGTGAAAGTCCGTGCCGATGAGGCGATTTCTGCCGGTTTTATCACGGTACGCAATATTGCCGGTGTGATCAGCTTGGCGCTGGTGGCTGTGCTGCTGATCGTGTCGGTGTTCATTATGTCCAATACCATCAAGCTGACGACGTTTGACCGTCGTGATGAGATTGCCGTGATGAAGATGGTGGGCGCCACTAACGGATTTATCCGCTGGCCCTTTGTTTACGAAGGTTTGCTGCTGGGTACGCTGGGCGCTGCCATCGCCTTCGGCCTGCAGTGGCTGCTTTATAACGCCATGGTTCAGGGTGTGGAGAGCTCTGACACCATGCAGCTGCTGCGTCTGGTTCCTTTTACGGATATTTGGGTTCCGGTAGCGATTGCCTTTATAGCAGTGGGCTTGATGGTTGGCGTGGGCGGCAGCCTGACGGCAATCCGCAAGTTCCTGCGGGTGTAAGGAGAAAACATGAAGAAACTGACGAGAAACATTGCGCTGCTGTGTGCCGGTCTGATGCTCTTTTCACTGCTGAGCGCACTTGCGCCGGTAGAAAATGCCTATGCCGATACGCGGCAGGAACTGCAGCAGCAGCTGTCCGAGGCTGAGCAGCGGGCAAAAGAATACAAGGAACAGATCGAAGCGCTGCAAAAAGACAAGGATAAGGCACTGCAGACCAAGATGCTGCTGGACCAGCGCAACGCGGTGCTGCAGGAGCAGATCGAGACCCTTCAAAAGCAGATTGCCTATACGACGGAAGCCATTGCCGGATACGAGGTAGCCGAGCAGGAGCAGTATGAGCTGTTTTGCCAGCAGGTACGTCAGGAGGAAGAGCGGGGAACCGTGTCCTACTGGTCGGTGCTGTTCAAGGCTACCAGTTTTGCCGATCTTCTCAGCCGCATCGATTTCATCAACGAAGTGATGGACTACAGTCAGCGCGTTATGGATGACCTGCGCGCACTGCGTAACCAGTTGTCGGAAAGACAGCACGAGTTGGAGACCCAGAAAAAAGTGCTGGGCAGCAAGCAGGATGAGCTGGAAGCCGACATTATTGAGGCCCAGCGTGTGATCAACGAGTACATTGCTACCGAGAAGGGTCTGCAGGACATGCACGATGCCGAGGAAGCGGAAGCTGAGCGTATTACGCAGGAACTGGAAAAGTATTATGAGCAGAATGGTGGCGCCGGTGGCGGTGTGGAAGACAGCGAAACTGTGTCGGTCCTTGATGGTTTGATCTGGCCTTCCAATGCGCGCTATATTACTTCCCCCTTCGGTGATCGCAACACCGGTATTGCCGGTGCCAGTACCGACCACAAGGGTGTGGATATTGGCGCGCCCTATTATAGCGACGTGTTCGCCGCCCAGAGCGGAACGGTGATTCAGGCCGGCTGGAACGGCGGTTACGGATACTGTGTGACCGTCGCCCACGAAGAGGGTGTGGCGACGCTGTATGCTCATCTGAACGATTACTATGTCCGCGTGGGCGAAAGTGTGGATAGAGGACAGGTCATTGGCGAATGCGGATCTACCGGTATTTCCAGCGGCCCCCATATCCACTACGAGATACGCGTTAACGGAAAGCAGATTGATCCCATTCCTTATCTGCCCGGTTACATTGCCTACGGTTGGTAAAAGAGCATAAGAAAACCTCCTGTGCCATACAAATGGCCGGGAGGTTTTTTCTATGCTTGGGTGGATCATTTGCCGGGAAGGCCGCTGTGGCCGGTTGCAGCGTCGGCTAGTGTGTGGTGTACCGTTTCTGGCGCTGGAAGTTCCGAGGGTTTGCAGGGGTAAAGATCGAAGAAGGCTTGCTGCGGCACTGCGGGAGATGGCGCGCTGTGGCGTGCGGCGCGCCGTAGTGCAGGGCGGCGTGCTGCCGGAGCTGGCCGCCTTTGGTATGTTGCCGGTGGATCCCTTTGCGCTGCGCACCGCGCTTTTGCCGCAATTGTTGGCGTGGATCGAGCGAGCGCAAGGATGGGATTTGAAAAAGGAAACGGTGTTGCTGTCAGCAGATTCATCCGGTGATACGGTTTGGCGCGCAGCGGTGGAGTTAAGCCGAAGAGCGCGCTATGTGCTGGTGGATACGGGGCCGGGGCAGACGGTATTGGAGGAGGCTCTGCGCCAGCGGTTGGGAATCAGTGCGGGGGGCGGCGAGGCGCTGTTGGAGGTGTGTATGGGAAGCTGTCCGCGCAGCCGCTTGCCGCAGCTGCATCTGGGGGTTGGCTGCGCACAGAGGCAGCGGCTGGACTTGTGGTGGCCAAAGTTACCAGAGGCGGAAGAGAGTATGCTTTGTGCCCTCTTTTTGGCTGAAAAAATACCGATTAAGGAAATTTACGTCCGTTTCGTGGAATTCCGTGCTTGACAGGCGGAAAGAAAATTACTATAATGCACATGATAAAATAGAATAAGTATAAGTGTCCGCCTTGTGGCGGATACTGTTTTGAAAGGAAAGGAAACCATGGCAAAAGTAGAAAAGATGAGCCGTAAGCGCTATGAAGAGCTGAAGGCAGAACTGCACGAGTGCAAGACCGTCCGCGCAGACGAAGTGGCTGAGCTGATCAAGGAAGCTCGCGGCTACGGCGACCTGAGCGAGAACAGCGAATATGATGAGGCCAAAAATGAGCAGGGCAAACTGTACAGCCGTATTGCCGAGCTGGAGGAGATCCTGCTGTATGCCGAGATTCTGGACGAGTCTGAGATCGACTTCGACAAAATCTCCATCGGCTGCACCGTGGTTGTGACCAACCTGGAAACCGGCAAGGCGATGCCCGCTTATAAAATCGTGGGTTCTCAGGAAGCCGATGTGATGAGCCGCGCTGTGTCCGAAGACTCTCCCTTTGGCAAGGCCCTCAAGGGCGCCAAGGTGGGCGATGAGGTCAGCGTGGAAGCACCCCGCGGCGTGATCCGTTACCGCGTAGACAAGATCGAGCGCTGAGCGCTCCGACAGATAGAAAGGAGACTGCATCATGGCAGAGCAGAACAACAACACTGTGCAGCAGGAACTCAGCGAGATCCTTCAGATTCGCCGCGACAAGCTCAAGGCACTGCAGGATGCCAACATGGATCCCTTTGAGGTCACCATTTTTGATGTCTCTCACCACGCACAGGAGATCAAAGAGAACTTTGATGCCATGGAAGGCACCGAGATCACCATTGCCGGCCGCCTGATGAGCAAGCGCGGCATGGGTAAGGTTTCTTTCTGTGACCTGCAGGCCAAGTCCGGCCGCATTCAGCTCTACGCCCGTCAGGACGAGATGGATGCCGAAGTCTATGACCGCTTCAAGAAGTACGACATCGGCGACATCGTGGGTGTCAAGGGCGATGTATTCCGCACCCAGCGCGGCGAGATGAGCGTTCGCGCCAAGGATATCCAGCTGCTGAGCAAGTCTCTGCGTCCGCTGCCTGAGAAGTTCCACGGCCTGACCGACAAGGAGATCCGTTATCGCCAGCGCTATGTGGACCTGATCGTCAATCCCGAGTCCCGCCGCAACTTTGAAATCCGCAGCCAGTTCGTCAAGTACCTGCGCAATTTCCTGGATAACCGCGGCTATATGGAAGTGGAGACCCCCGTGCTCAGCACCCTGGCCGGCGGCGCCGCTGCCCGTCCTTTCATCACCCATCACAATGCGCTGGATATTGATATGTACATGCGTATCGCCACCGAGCTGCACCTCAAGCGTCTGATCGTGGGCGGTATGGAGCGTGTGTATGAGGTGGGCCGCATCTTCCGCAACGAGGGTATGGACACCAAGCACAACCCCGAGTTTACCACGGTGGAGCTGTATGAGGCTTACACCGATTTCAACGGCATGATGGATCTCTTCGAGGATCTGCTCTCCGGCGCCGCTATGGAGATCCTGGGCACTTACGATGTGGAGTGGCTGGGCGAGAAGATCTCCCTGGCTCCCGGTTTCCGCCGTCTGACCATGGCCGATGCCGTCAAGGAATACCTGGGCGTTGACTTTATGGCTATCAACTCTGATGAAGAGGCTGTGGCCGCCGCCAAGAGCGTGGGCGTGGATATGGAAGGCGTTGAGCCTACCTGGGGTCACGCACTGTTTGAGTGCTATGACCAGAAGGTGGAAGAGCACATGGTGCAGCCCACCTTTATTACCATGCATCCTGTGGATGTCTCCCCCCTGGCTAAGCGCAGCCCCAAGGATCCTCGTCTGACCGAGCGTTTCGAGCTGTTCATCTGCCGCAGCGAGATGGGCAACGCCTTCTCCGAGCTGAACGACCCCATTGACCAGTATGAGCGCTTCAAGAAGCAGGCCGAAATGCGCGCCAACGGCGACGAAGAAGCCAATATGATGGATGAAGACTTCGTCATGGCTCTGGAATACGGTATGCCTCCCACGGGCGGCCTGGGCATCGGTATCGACCGCTGCGCCATGATGCTCTGCGGCACCGATTCTATCCGCGACGTGATCCTCTTCCCCACCATGAAGCCTCTGGATATGCCTGCTAAGAAGGAAGAGACCGCTCCTGTGGCCGCTCCTGTGGCCGCTCCCGTTGTGGAGGAAGTGGCTGCTCCTGTGATCGACTTCTCCAAGGTGGAGATCGAGCCCCTGTTCTCCGATGAGGTGGATTTCGAGACTTTCTCCAAGTCCGACTTCCGTGCCGTGAAGGTGCCCAAGTGCGAGGCAGTGAAGAAGTCCAAGAAGCTGCTGCAGTTCACCCTGAACGACGGTACCGACACCGAGCGTACCATCCTCAGCGGTATTCATGAGTACTACGAACCCG
>JAZRRQ010000130.1:0-8005 GCA_045650885.1 Vescimonas sp.
CCCACGACATCTTCAAGCAGCTGAGCCAGAACTACCTGAAGTTCCGCAACGCCTCCAAGTTCTGCCTGGATAAGCTGGTGGGCTTCGGCGCCAACAATCTCGTCTCCCCCGAGGAGATGCTGGACCTGGACCGGTGGGCCATCACCCGCCTGAACGCGCTGATCGAGAAGGTCTTTGCCGCCTATGACGAGTATGAGTTCCACACCGTTTCCCACGCCATCAACGACTTCTGCGTGGTGGATCTGAGCTCCTTCTACTTCGACATCATCAAGGACCGTCTGTACTGCGATGACGCCGAGGGTCTCGGCCGCCGCAGCGCCCAGACCGCCATCTACCTGATTCTGGATGCCATGACCCGCATGTTCGCCCCCATCCTGTCCTTCACCTGCGACGAGATCTGGCTGGCTATGCCTCACCGCGAGGGCGACGACGAGCGCAACGTGCTGCTCAACGAAATGGTACAGCCCTACACCCAGTACGATCTGGGCGACATGGTCTCCTGGGCCAGCCTGCGCATGCTGCGCGACGGCGTGAACGCCGCTCTGGAAAAGGCACGCGCCGACAAGAAGATCGGTAAGGCTCTGGAAGCTCACGTCACTCTGGTGAAGGATGCCGCCTATCCCAACGACAACCTGCAGAGCCTGCAGGAGCGCTTTGAGAGCCAGTGGGCAGACCTGTTCATCGTGTCCGACGTGGAAGTGTCCGATGATGCCGCCCTGTACGCCGAGGCCAGCGAAACTCCCATTGCCGGCGTGCGCGTCATCGTCACCGAGGCCAAGGGCCAGAAGTGCCTGCGCTGCTGGAAGCACCACACCCTGGTGGGCGCCAACGAGCAGTTCCCCGAGCTGTGCCCCCGCTGCGCCGCTGTTGTTGCCAAGCTGCCCGTGATCGAATAAGGTCGCGAGAAAACAGTTGCATTTTTAAAGCAAAAGTGTATAATCATTGGAGCAGGGCAAGCGCCCTGCTCCAATATGGGCTCGTAGCTCAGCTGGGAGAGCGTACGGTTCGCATCCGTAAGGTCGAGGGTTCGATCCCCTTCGGGTCCACCATAGAAATAGAAACCACTTTCGTGGTGTTTTCTTCTTTGCTTTGTTCTTTTCGAGAAGGGGATCGAAAGGCGGCTCTTGGCAACATGCCGGTGGCATGTTGCAACCGCCGTGGCTTTTCCGCAGAAAAGCGATCCCCTTCGAGTCCACCATAGAAAAAGACACCACTTTCGTGGTGTCTTTTTCTATGGTCCGGTATTTACGAAGAAGGGGATTGAAATCAGATCGTGGCAGCCCTGTGGGTTGTCACGCCGCTTCTCCTGCGCCGCTTCTTTCCGGTATATTCCGAAACAAGCAAGACAAACTAAGCAATATCATAAAAAGGAGCGGCAGATATGTTTAAGCACGAAAAGCAGTTATTCCATCCGGTGGCCGTGGAACGGCCCAATCCCCAGTATGCAGCGCTGCTGCAGGAGCAGCTGGGCGGCGGCAACGGCGAGTTGAAAGCAGCCATGCAATATATGTCCCAAAGTTTCCGCATTAAAGACCAGAAGATCAAGGATCTGTTTCTGGACATCGCGGCGGAGGAGTTGGGACACATGGAGATGGTGGCCCAGACCATCAACCTGCTCAACGGCCACGATGTGGGGGCCGATCAGGTCAAGGCCGGCGAGATCCAGAGCCATGTAATCCTCGGTCTGAATCCCGGTCTCATCAATGCCTCCGGCTATTCCTGGACGGGCGACTATGTGACGGTGACCGGCGACCTGTGCGCCGACCTCTTGAGCAACATTGCCTCCGAGCAGCGGGCCAAAGTCGTCTACGAATACCTGTACCGCCAGATCGACGACAAGAAGGTTCGCGAGACCATCGACTTCCTCCTGAATCGGGAAGAGGCGCACAACCAGATGTTCCGTGACGCTTTCAACGAGGTACAAAGCAGCGGGTCCAACCGGGACTTTGGCACCACAAAGGCTGCAAAAATGTATTTCTCACTGTCTAACCCCGGCCCCAACACCTTCGCCGGAAAAGAGGTCTCCGCCCCCAAGTTCGATTGATAACAGGGCAGGTTTACGATTACTAATTCCGGATGTCCGTTCACAAATAAAAGGGGGCGAAAATCAACAGCGCCAGTCCGTCGGAAGCGTTCGTATCCGCAAGGCCGTCGGTTCGATCCCTTGTATTATCCGGGAGACGTGATACTGCTTCCCATACTGCAGATGTAAAGCCGGACGGAACCGCTTTTTTCATCAGTGTACTTGACTTCAACCCCATCGGGCACAGCAAAATTTTCCGCCATGCTTTTCGAGGCGTAAGGCAAGGCCAAAAACAGGCTTCTTGCCGACACAGAACATGGTCAACTAACAAAAAGAAGCGTCCACCGATCGAAAATAATCGGTGGACGCCGTTTCCTTGTTCAATACATCTATTGCAAGAATCGAAGCTTTTTACACGTACCGTTTGGTCCCGCGGGGCACCGAAACCGGCTCCAAGGTTCTCATTAGTTGGCCGTCCAGCCGCCGTCCACAGGAATCGACGTGCCGGTGATGCTCTCTGCGGCATCGCTGCAGAGGAATGCAAAGACATCTGCAACCGTAGCGGGATCAAGCATCTTCTTGATGGCTGCCTTGGCAAGCATAACATCGGAAATGACCTGCTCGCGGGGAATGTTATGGACTTTTGCCTGCTTCTCGATCTGACCCTCCACCAGAGGAGTCATCACGTAGGCAGGGCAGATGCAGTTTGCCGTAATGCCGTAGGGACCGCCTTCCATAGCAGCAGTCTTCGTCAGACCGTACAGGCCATGCTTTGCCGAAACATAGCAGGACTTGAACTCCGAAGCCACCAGACCGTGAATGGAGCTGAGGTTCACAATGCGGCCCCAGCCATTTTCCTTCATGGACGGCCAGCAATAGCGGGTCAGCAGGAACGGTGCAGTCAACATCAAACGGATCATAAAGTCCCATTTGTCCTCAGGAAATTCTTCAATGGGAGAGACATACTGGATACCGGCAATGTTGCCCAGAATGTCCACACGGCCATATGCCTCCAGGGTAAAGTCCACAATCTGACGGCAACCCTCGCGAGTGCTCAAATCCACTACCTTGCCGATGCAGCCAAGCTCATCGCAAACATGGGCCACACCTTCAGCGCTGACGTCTGCGATGACAACCTTTGCACCCTCGTCGGCCATCTTCTTTGCCACGGCATAGCCGATACCGCTGGCAGCGCCGGTAATGAGTGCCACTTTGTCTTTCAACATAACTTCTCCTTCTTTCATTACAATTTCCTTACCCACATTCATAACGCAGTTGGTATTACATGACAATTTTTCTCTGATCCCTCCGGCAGAGCAGGAGCCGTGTCCCATTCCGGTGTTCGGCATCAAGCTGCTATCCGACTCTCATTAACATACTTATATCACAAAACACCTTTTCTGCGGCATTCTCCCCGTCTTTTACACGCCTGCTTTTCGCGTCAGCATATACTCGTACCATGCCAGATACTCGCCGCCCAGACGGTTCATCAGGGCAAGGGCCTCGTCGCCGCACTGCGCTTCCAGCTGCAGGCACTGCTGCGCCAACTGATACTTGCGGGCCACGCTCATCTTGGCCAGTTCCTCGTCGGTATAGATACCCAGCGTCTGGAGCTGACGGCGCTGCTTGAAGAAGCGGATGAAAGCGTCCGCCGTCTCCGGGCCCACCACCGGTGCCAGCAGAGCAAAATCGTTGCCGGAGCTGTCCAGCACACGGGAGGCCATCTCCCAGCGGCGGGGGTCAGTGTGACCCTCGGTGCCGGTATAGGGGGTGCGGAGGTAGAGGTCGTTATTGGCCAAAAACTCCAGCACATAGGGATTGAGCCGGTGGCTCACCGCCCAGGGCATCCAGTTGGCCACGGTGGTACGGATATAGATATGGGCAAAACGGCCAAACAGGGGCTCGGCCAGATCGTGGGCGGCACTGGACTCGCTGCGCTCATTGCCGGCGGCCACGATACGGGCGTTGGGGGGCAGGGGCCAGCGGTTGTTGACAAAGCGCTCCAGCACAATCTTGAAAATAACGGACTGGGTCTGCTTGGTGGCGTTGGTCAGCTCATCGAAGAAGAGGATATGGGTCTTGCCATCGCGGCACAGCTCTTCCAGCTTGATGAGCCAGACGGGCTTGATGTCCACGATCTCGCTCTTTGTCTCGTTGTAGACGGCGCGGCCGTTGATAGTCTCCGGCGTTTCGTTGACCAGCTCGATGTCCAGCGCCTGAGGGTCAATCTGGCGGACACGGTCACTCTTACCGTCACCGGACAGACCGTGGAGGAAGACGGGGATGTTGGCGTCCACATAGGCGCGGATCAGGCTCAGCTCGTTGTGCTGACGCACACAGAAGTCGGTGAAGTCTTTCTCCTCTTCCGGCTCTGCGCTCAGTTCCTGCAGGAAGTCCTTTTGCAAATAGGCTTCGGCATCCTCTCGCCGGAGACCTGCAAACAGCGCCATGCAGCCGATCAGGAGGCCATTTTCTTCATCGAGCAGCCAGCGCACCGGGCGCATTTCCAGAAAGACTTGGTCTCCTTCACCCACCACCGTACCGTCGCTGAGACGGACAAAGCCGTTGACACCGCCCTGAGCAGGGGTGATCAGGACAACTTCCTTGGCACCCAGCCGGTACACGGGGCAGCTCTGTCCGGCAATGTGTACCGAACGTCCCGTCTGCGGCAGCGCACCACGCTTATACTCTCGCTCAGCCAGGTCCCGCTGACTCTCGTCCAGCACCGTGTAGGGATAGCGGCCATACTCCACGATGGAAACGCTGCCCTCCTGACGCCGACGGCCCAACAGCGATTCATCGCCCTCTTCCAGCTGCAGTACAGGTCGCACCGCACACACATCACAGGGATCTGCCTGACCGAATCGGTTGGCGACAGCGCCATTGCCCAGATAGTAGTTAATACAGCGGCCGTCGGTGAGGAAGCCATCGTCCTCCGCCGTCAGCAGCGCCAGATCGCTGGCAGGTGCGGCAATGCCCACCTTTTCCAGCAGGGGCATGCCCTGTTCAAACACCTGTTCAGGTGATAAGAAAATCGATTTCATACTTTTCCTTCTCCTCACTTGCTTTCACATAGATCACACGCCCGCCCTTGGGGTGGATGGGCATGCTGCCGTAGACCACCCACACTGCATCGCAGCTCCGGTCCGGCATCTCGGCGTATCCGTCCGTAAAAATAATCTGGTTTTCCGCATCGCCCGTAAAGGCGTTGACAGCTACTGAGAAATCTGTACCACCGCTGCCCTGCAGCGCCAGCTTTTCAATGTCTTCCTCCGTATATACATCCTGAAACCCGTAGAACCGGGTATCGAAACAGCCTACGCGCACCACTGCATCCTGCTGCAGCAGACCTTTGACGGCCCGCACAAACCAGCGCAGCAGTTCGCCATCCACCGACGCACTGGTGTCCAGCAAAATCTCTGCCCGGGCCACAGGATAGGGGCGAAAATCGTAGCGCAGCATGCCATCACGAATGGTGCCGCCGGGAAACCAGTCAAAGTCCACCTGCATGCTGGGCTCCAGCATCTCGGCAAGGCCGGCCACAGCGGCAGCCAAACCGGGGTCGTCCAGAGAAATCTCTTTGGCACCGGTTTCTTCACCGCCGGTTTGTCCGTGTTCCACCGGCTCACTTTCCACCACTTCGGCGTTGGCTCCGTCGTTGTCGTTCTCTTCATCATCCAGACCCAGCAGCGCTTCATACATGGCCTCCGCGCTCAGTGTGTCCGCACCCTTGCGCAAAAACACACCTTCCGGTATCTGAAAGCCCTCTTCGCGCAGCATGGCATCCACCACCGCGTCGCAGGCGCCGCGCCAGACATCCCGTTCGCGCCCGTCTCTGCGCGCAGCGTGGGACAGCTGCAGATGCAGCAGCTGACGGGCCATATAAAAGCAGCGGTCTTCCCGCTTGCAGCGGTGCAGACGGCTCTCGTTATAAAAAACGGTGGTTCCATCATTATCGGTCATTTCCACCCGATCCGATGGCACAAAGCGCATCATGCCGATTCGCTCCACCCATTGTGGGAATCGTTCCATCAGATCTTCCCGTATTTCCTGCAGATCCACGTACTCGCCGCCTTTCCGCCGCTTACTGTTTCACAGGGTGCGGCATTTCCCGTTTTCTTCCCGACAAGCATATCATCAAAGGTTCACACGGTCAAGCTTACGCGCGGCCAAAGTGCAAAATCCATCCTTATAGCCGAAAAAGAGCCTCTTTCCGCGCGGGAAAGAAGCTCTTTTCACTTTAAATTTTAATACCGGTATACTTCAGAGACGTGAAGATCCAGAACTTTTTTAATCCAAAGGTGACCTCCTCGCTCAGCTGCAGCGGATAGGGAGGCAGCAAAACATCGCCCACCTCGGTGGTTACGGTGCGGTACTTCTTTTCCTTCAAAAACTTCTCCTTCTGGTTCGGGTGGGGCAGATAGACATGCAGATCCACCACCTCCAAATCGGTGTTATTGATCTCTACCAACTCCACCAGAATGGTGTGGTTGTTCTTCTTATCCATGTATTCGATCAATTCCGGCGTGTAACGGATGGTCATGGGGTGTCCTCCCAACATTTTTTCTTCATTATACCCATCGTGGACCCGACGCGCAAGCGGCAGTTTTGTTTTTTCACCTCTTATCCTGCCTTTTGACAGGTATTACAAATTCATCCTTTACTTATGGCGCACATTTGACTATAATATATTTTGTTGGATTATGTGTCCGACAATTAAACTGCGATTAAATAACCGGAGGGTTTTGATATGGCAAATTGCGCAATTGTTGGTATTAACTGGGGCGATGAGGGTAAGGGCCGCATGGTGGACCTGCTGACCCAGGACTATGATGTAGTCGTTCGTTATCAGGGCGGCGGCAACGCCGGCCACACGGTGGTCAACGAGCTGGGCAAGTTCGCCCTGCATCTGCTGCCCTCCGGTATTTTCCGCAAGGGCGTGGTGAACATTCTGGGTAACGGTGTCGCCATGGACTGCGAGAACCTGTGGATCGAGATGCAGGATGTCATGAGCCAGGGCGTAGATCTGACTCCCGAGAACCTGATGATCTCCGACCGCGCTTCCCTGCTGCTGCCCTGGCACCGCGATCTGGACTCCCTGGAGGAAGCCCGTCTGGCCGACAAGAAGTACGGCTCCACCAAGCAGGGTATTGCCCCCTTCTATTCCGACAAGTATCAGAAGAAGACCGTCATGGCCGGCGAGCTGCTCTACCCCGAGTACCTGAAGGCGCATCTGGCCGACATTCTGGAGTGGAAGAACCTGACGCTGGACCGCGTGTACGGCGCCAAGACCTACACTCTGGACGAAGTCATGGCCTGGATCGATGATTTCGGCGCCAAGATCCGCCCCTATGTATGCGACACCGGCGCTTTCCTGCGCAATGCTCAGGCCGAGGGCAAGAGCATCCTGTTCGAGGCTCAGCTGGGCGCCCTGCGTGATCTGGACTACGGTATCTATCCCTACACCACCTCTTCCAACACCATCGCCGCTTTCGCACCCGTGGGCAGCGGTCTGCCTTCTGCCCGTATTGACGAGGTGGTGGGCGTGGTGAAGGCCTACTCCTCTTGTGTGGGCGAAGGCCCCTTCCCCTGCGAGTGGTTCGGCGAAGAGGCCGAGAAGCTGCGCGAAGCCGGTGCCGAGTACGGCGCCAAGACCGGCCGTCCCCGTCGCGTGGGTGCCATCGACATCGTGGCCACCCGCTACGGCGTGCAGATGCAGTCCGCCACCAACATCGCTCTGACCAAGCTGGATGTGCTGAGCTATATGGACAAGATCCCCGTGAGCACCCGCTATGAGATCAACGGCGAACAGACCGACGCGTTCCCCTTCCCCACCCTGCAGAACTACGCCAAGCCCGTCATCGAGTATATGGATGGCTGGATGTGCGATATCTCCAAGATCACCGAGTGGGACAAGCTGCCTGCCGCCGCCCAGCGTTACGTCGAGTACGTGGAGAAGGCCATCGGCTGCCACATCGGCTA
>JAZRRQ010000131.1:0-10086 GCA_045650885.1 Vescimonas sp.
ATCCGCCCCTATGTGTGCGATACCGGTGCTTTCCTGCGCAAGGCTCAGGCCGAGGGCAAGAGCATCCTGTTTGAGGCCCAGCTGGGCGCTCTGCGCGATCTGGACTACGGCATCTATCCCTACACCACCTCCTCCAACACCATTGCCGCCTTTGCGCCCGTGGGCAGCGGTCTGCCCTCCGCCCGCATCGACGAAGTGGTGGGCGTGGTGAAGGCCTACTCCTCCTGCGTGGGCGAAGGCCCCTTCCCCTGCGAGTGGTTCGGCGAAGAGGCCGAGAAGCTGCGCGAAGCCGGTGCCGAGTACGGCGCCAAGACCGGCCGTCCCCGCCGCGTGGGTCCCATCGACATCGTGGCCACCCGCTACGGCGTGCAGATGCAGTCCGCCACCAACATCGCTCTGACCAAGCTGGATGTGCTGAGCTATATGGACAAGATCCCCGTGTGCACCCGCTATGAGATCAACGGCGAACAGACCGACGAGTTCCCCTTCCCCACCCTGCAGAACATCGCCAAGCCCGTCATCGAGTATATGGATGGCTGGATGTGCGACATCTCCAAGATCACCGAGTGGGACAAGCTGCCCGCAGCCGCCCAGCGCTATGTCGAGTACGTAGAGCAGGCCATCGGCTGCCACATCGGCTACGTGTCCGTGGGCCCCGAGCGCGACAGCATCATCCTGCGCTGACAACCCTACGTGAGAAAGGACGGCTCTTTTATGGCAAGAGACCGCTATGAATCCCCCTTGTCCTCCCGCTATGCTTCCCAATATATGCTGCAGCTCTTCTCTCAACAGGAGCGTATCCGCATTTGGCGCAAGCTGTGGGTGGAACTGGCCCGCGCCGAACATCAGCTGGGCCTTCCCATCACCGCCGATCAGGTGGCAGAACTGGAAGCCCACACGGAAGACATCGACTTTGAGGTTGCTGCGGCCCGCGAAAAAGAAGTGCGCCACGACGTGATGGCTCACGTCTACACCTACGGTAAGGTAGCACCCTCCGCCGCCGGCATCATCCATCTGGGCGCCACCAGTTGCTACGTCACCGACAACTCCGATCTGGTGATCTACCGCAACGGCCTGCGCTATCTGCGCGGCGAGCTGATTGCCGTGATGAAGAATCTGGCCGACTTCGCCCGCACCTACAAAGACACTGCTACGCTGGGTTACACCCACTATCAGCCGGCTCAGCCCGTCACCGTAGGCAAGCGCGCCACGCTGTGGCTGCAGGACTTCATGACCGATCTGGAAGAGCTGGACTTTGTTATCGACAACATGCGTTTCCTGGGCTGCCGCGGCACCACCGGTACCGAAGCCAGTTTCATGGAACTGTTTGAAGGCGACAGCGAAAAGATCGACGAAATGACCCGCCGCATCAGCGCCGCCTTTGGCTTTGATAAGTGCTTCTCCGTCTGTGGCCAGACCTATCCCCGCAAGGCCGACAGCCGCATTCTCAATGTGCTCAGCTCCATCGGCCAGAGCGCATACCGTATGGCCAACGACATCCGCCTGCTGCAGCATGACCGCCAGGTGGAGGAACCCTTTGAGAAAAACCAGATCGGTTCGTCCGCCATGGCCTACAAGCGCAACCCCATGCGCTGCGAGCGCATCTGCTCTTTGAGCCGCTATCTCATGGCCGACGCACTCAACGCCCCCATGACCGCCTCCACCCAGTGGATGGAGCGCACACTGGACGACTCGGCCATCCGCCGCATCTCCATGCCTGAGGGCTTCCTGTGTGCCGACGCTGTGCTGCGTCTGTGCCGTAACGTGACCGACGGCCTGCACGTCAACGAGAAGATCGTGGAGCGCACCTGCCGCGAATATATGCCCTTCATCGCCACGGAGAACCTGATGATGGAAGGTGTCAAGCGCGGCGGCGACCGCCAGGAACTGCACGAGATTGTGCGCGAGTGCTCCATGGCCGCTACTGCCCGCATGAAAGAGGGCGAAAGCTGCGATCTGCTCAGCCGTCTGGCTGCTACCGGCGCTTTCTCCATGACCGAGGAAGAGATGGCCGCTGTTCTCGATCCCCAGCTCTACACGGGCCGCTGCGGCGAGCAGGTGGAAAACTTCCTGGCCGAGATCGAACCGCTCCTGTCCGGCGCCAGCGAAAAGGGCGAGGATATTAACCTGTAATTTCTATAAAAAAGACCTGTTTCTTTACGAAACAGGTCTTTTTTTACCATATCAGCGGAATCATCCGCCAGCGCACCTTTTCGCAGTACGCCGCATAGCCATCCAGTTCCCGGCGCAGCAGATCCTCCTCGTGACCGATCCGTACCGCCATCAACACAGGATAGACCAGAAACACACCAAAAGACACCCAGGATCCCAGCACCAGCGGCATGGCCAGAAACAGCAGTACTGTGGCAGCATACATGGGGTGGCGCACCACACCGTAAAGCCCGGTATCTACCACCGTCTGGTTTTCCTGCACTTCAATGGTGCGGGAGAGGAAGGCGTTTTCCCGCATTACCTCGGCGTAAAGGCCATAGGCCGCCAAAAACAAAATACACGCCGTCACCGTCAGCCAGCACGGCACCACCGTCCAGCCAAAGCGGGCATCCAGTCCGGCCAGCACAAAGCCCGCCAGAAACATCAGGCCACTCACGCCCACTACACCCTTTTGGCGAGCCGCCTTCTCCTTACCGTTCAATCGTTTGCGCAGCAGCTCCGGGTTCTTTTTCAGCAAAACCACACCTGCAACTGTCATAGGTACAAACAACAGCAACAAAAACAGCCACGCTCCGCTCCAGAGCAGCGTACCGGCCGGCACAAACAGCAGCGCTGCCACCAGCACAACCCCCAAAAGGAACTTGATCAGGGACTCCACCCACAATGCTTTCATCATTCACTTCCCCGCTTTCTTCGTCCGGCGGCCGATGCAATCCCCAGTTCGGTCCGGTATTTTGCCACTGTCCTGCGCGCCACCACAATGCCCTGCTGTGACAACAGGGCACACAACCGCTCATCGCTGAGTGGGTGGGCCGCGTCTTCCTGCCGTATCAGCTGCAGTAACCGCAGCTGCACCGCCTGACGGGAATGCCCGCCGGCAGGACGCGAAAAGAAGTAGCGCAGCGGGTACGTGCCTTGCTGACACTGCAAATATTTACCACTCAGGGCGCGGGTAACGGTAGATGGGTGCACCTCCAGCTCCTGAGCCAGCTCTTTCATGCTCATGGGCACCAGCTCCACAGTTTCTCCGCTGAAAAATGCGTGCTGTACCCGCAGCACCGCCTCTGTGCAGCAACCCAGCGTATCGCGGCGACGGCAAAGACTATCCAGAAGCCATTGTGCATGCCGCAGTTTCTCCCGCAGATACGCCATCGTCTGGGCATCCTGCGGCTGTTCCAGCAGTTTACTGTACTGGGCACTGATGGTCAGGCGCGGCAGATAGTATTCGTTGTGCAGCACTTGCCACACCCCGTCTATCTGTGCCACAAACACATCCGGCCGGATATACAACGCCTGTTCCGCCCTCTGAAATCCCTGTCCGGGTCGTGGCTCCAGCGCAGCAATCCGCACCTCTGCCTCGCGCACCTCTTTTTCGCCGACTCCCAGCGCACGGGCAATGGCACCGTAATGATGGCGGCTTAACTGCGGCAGATAATCCCGAACCACCGCCAGCACCGTTTTGCTTTTCTCCCCCTGCCGCTGCAACTGCAGCAAAAGACACTCGCTCAAGCTGCGGGCTGCCACGCCAGCCGGCTCCAAACTCTGTACCACAGCAAGAGCCCGCTCCACCATGGCGGCCGGGAGTTCCAGTTCCAGCAAGCTGTCCAGATCCTCCTGCAGCAGGTATCCGTCTTCATCCACCAGCCGCGCCAGATATTTGCATAGCGCAAGCTGCGGTTTTTCCAAATGCAGACGCTCCAGCTGATCGCACAGAAAAGCTTCCAAACTCTCCGTCTCCCAGTCGGTTCTGCCCGTCTCCGCTGCCTCCACCCCGGTACCCAGGCTGACAGCACGGCTGTCCAACCAGCTAACGCGGCGGCTGAGCTGCTCATATTCCGAGCGCAGCGCCGCCTCCTCACGCTCCAGCATGGGATTTTCGTCAGCAGCGCGGTTGATGTATTCCAGCAATTCCTGCGAGTTCATCTGCAGCACTTCCATGGACTGCAAAAGCTGCGGTGTCAGGTGCTGCTCCTGACGCAAATGCTGGCTGACATGTATTTTCATCCGTTCCGGCGCCATAGCGCACCTCCTTTCGCCGCATTTTTTCTAAGTATAGCACAGTTTTTGGCAAAAAAACACCATTTTTCGGGAAACAGTTGCCCGGCGCACAAATTCGTGATAGAATGCCTATGATTTCCCAGTCATCTCCATACATTGATAAGGAGTCTCTCCATGAACTATAGAATGGTGATCCATACCGTGGGTCAGGTGGTTCTGCTGGAGGCAGGCATGCTGACCCTTCCCCTGCTGGTGTCTCTTTATTACGGTGACGCCTGTGCCGTCTCTTACGTGCAGACCATCGCCGTTGCGGCCATAGTTGGTTCTTTGATGACCTTCTCTGTCCGACCCAAAAACCACAACGTTTTTGCCAAAGAGGGATTTTCCATCGTTTCCTTCAGCTGGCTGTTTCTGTCAACCATCGGCGCCTTGCCCTTTGTGCTCAGCGGTGATATTCCCCACTTTGCCGATGCCTTTTTTGAATCCGTCAGCGGTTTTACCACAACCGGCGCCTCCATCCTCACAGATGTAGAAACCATGATGCGCGGAAACCTCTTCTGGCGCAGCTTCACCCACTGGGTAGGCGGCATGGGTGTGCTGGGACTGGTGACCATCATCGCCGAAAAGCTGCCCAATCGCTCCATGAACATCCTGCGGGCAGAGATGCCCGGCCCCATTGTAGGCAAGCTGGTACCCAAAACCCGCGACACCTCCCGCATCCTGTATCTCATTTATCTGGGCATCACCGTACTGGTGACCGTGCTGCTGGTTTTGGGCGGTATGCCGCTGTTTGACAGTGTGGTTCACGCCTTCGGCACTGCCGGTACCGGCGGTTTCGGCATCAAAGCCGACAGCATTGCCGGCTACAGTCCCTATCTCCAGTGGGTCATCACCTTCGGTATGCTGGCCTTCGGCGTTAACTTCAACATCTACTTCCTGCTGCTCCTGCGCCGCTTCGGCGCAGCCTTGCGCAGCACGGAGTTTTGGGTATATCTTGGCATCGTAGGTGCCAGCGTATTGGCTATCACCATCAACATCTCTTCTATGTATACCTCTTTGGCTGAAAGTTTGCGACACGCCGCCTTCCAGGTGTCGTCCATCGTCACTACCACCGGCTATGCCACCACGGATTTTAACCTCTGGCCGGAGTTTTCCAAGGCTATTTTGCTGCTGCTGATGTTTATGGGTGCCTGCGCCGGTTCTACTGGTGGTGGTCTGAAAGTCAGCCGCGTGGTAATCCTGGCCCAGATGATCTGGGCAGAGATCCGCCGCATGGTCCATCCCCGGGCCGTCAGCGTCGTGCGTTACGAAGGTAAGGTGGTTGACAAGGAGACCCAGAACGGTACAGCTACCTACTTTGCCCTGTACGCCTTTTGCATCGTAGCCACCTACCTCCTGATCTCCTTCGATCCCTTCAGCTTTGAGACCCACGCCTCTGCCGCCGTAGCCTGCTTTAATAACATCGGCCCCGGCTTTGACGTGGTGGGCCCCACCGGCAGTTTCGCCCAGTACTCTGACTTCTCCAAGATCGTACTATCCTTTGCCATGCTGCTGGGCCGTCTGGAGATTTTCCCCTTGCTGCTGACCTTTTTACCCTCCGTCTGGCACAGAAAATAACCCTTTACAATAAAAAGGTGACGCCCCTCCGGGCGTCACCTTTTTCATTTAACCGTAGCCGTGGTCGGCATGGCTCCAACTGCCATTCTTATCCCGCAGCAAAATCCACTTGTAGCTGCGGTACGTGTCGTTGGGATTCAGCGAACCGTCACCACCGGAAGAGCCGGTTTCAAAATCGCTGACCAACACCATGACCTCATCCACACCGTACTGGCTTGCAAATCCTTCCATATAGTCCCGCTTCTCATCGCCGATATAACCCAGCGCTGTCATGGTACAGCCGTTAAACTCACGGCGGAAGTAGCTCTTCACCACATCCATGGCGTCGTGGATCTCGGTGGTGCTGTAATACTTGGAGGTATCGCAGGTAATCTCCATGGTAGAAGAAATACGGCCGCAGCCCGTCAGACCCAGCACCAGCACCGCTGCAAGAAGTACGGTTACGATCTTTTTCATGGCCACCCCTCCCTTACCAGCCGTATTTTTCGGCATACGCGGGATCTGTCTCGAAAAGTGTGGCGCTGTCCAGACCGAACTCATTGAGAACCTTCACCGTTTCGGTAAAGTCGGGGCGGATACGATCCAGGAACAAGCCACTGTAGCCGTCTTCGGATTCCAGTTCGATATACACCGTACACTGCTGGATCGTTTCGGGACTGAGCACCTGCTGCTTTCCGGCACCGTTTGCCAGATCGGTCAGTACCGCTTTGTAAATACGCTGTGCCTCCTCGGCCGTCAGCTGGCGGTTGAAGTCCGTGTACCGGCCGCTGATATAGCCGCCGCGCAGCTTCAGATCGGGATCAGCGTTTCTTCCGCTGAGGGTAGACTGATAGCGCACCTCGCGGCAGTTCACCACGCGGTCCAGCGCCTCCATGATGCGCTCGTTTTCCATCACTTTGGGCATGGAGAGGGTATAGCGGCGGCGCATCATGCTGCCATCCGTCATATCGTAATCGATATAGACGTTGTAATAGCCGTCAAGACCCGTAGGCAGTTCACCCTCGGCAGCGATGACCTCGTGCAGCGCCAAAATGGCCTCAACAGTCTCCGCCTCCACGCAGTCGTAAAGGTTCACATCCTCCTGATAGATGTTGATCTCCACCGACTCGATGCGGTCGCGGTTAGGCAGACGCTTCTCGTAGCCGGTGATATCCATGCTGGCACCCACGCACACCAGCGTCAGCATCACAGCCACCGCAACGGCGCCGGGCCAGCCCTTGCCGAACACGCGGAAGGACTTGCGGATCACCATCTCCACAGCGAAATAGCACAGGATGCCGGCCAGCACAAAGCAGACAATCAGCATCGGCAGGCTCTCGGTGTCGTGGTTCATGGACACCACACTGTAAAGACCCAGACCCAATGCCAGACCGCCGCACAGGGCCACGCCATAGCGGAACACAGGGCGGGCCCAGCCAAAGGCCACGGGATCGCCGGCCGATTCACTGGCACGGCAGCGATAGAGGAAGTAGGCTGCGACCATCATCACGATCGCCACCACCGTATACACCGCCAGCACGCTGTATGCCTCGGAGTTGAGCGTCTTGGGCACGGGGGTCGCGTCCACCGCCAGATAAGCACCGTTATAACTCTCCGCCGGCACGGGCATTCCCGCGTCCCAATACACCCGTCTACCAGCCAGCAGCTCGCGGAAGGTATAGGCAGGGGTCAACCACTGGGTAATGGCGGGATATCCACTGGTATGGGCAAAGCCGAAGTAGAAGAGGTCTCCCAAAAAGCGTAGCAGCTCCGTGATCGCCACAGCCAGCGCGTTGGCCACACCGTACAGCACCGGCGCGGCCAGCAGCCAGCCGGTAACCATGCAGCAAAGGGTAGCCAGGGCAAAGAAGAAGAATTCCACCAATGTGGTCACCAGCAGCCACATACCGATAGCGCGGAAAGCCACCTCGCCGTGGGCCAGCTGGACCAGCACCGTCATGACCGCCACCGCCAGCTTGCCGGCCGCCAGCATGCCCATGACAGCCGCCACATGGGAGTTGAACTGAGTACCGCGGCTCACCGGCAAGGAATGCATCAAGCCAACAGACCGGGCATTCATCATATAGGAGAACACCGCCACAGCAAACAGGCAACCGAAGATCACCGCCATGACCAGACTGCCCGTCAGCACATCGTACAGGTAGTCTCCAGCGAATTCATGATAGCTATAGCCCAGTTCCACCCACTGGGCAACCGGCAGCATGACGGCACATACGCCGGTATAGAGGAACAGCAGCGGCCAGAACCGCTTCACGTCGGTACGGATAATGGTTTTATTAAAGCACGATGTCGCGAACCGCATAGTCAGCACCTCCCATCTCATAGATAAAGATCTCTTCCAGTGTCAGCGGGATCGCCTCCACCAGCAGAGGCTGGGTGATCTGCATGCGGCGGCGGATATGCTCCACATCGCCGCGCATGATATAGGTATACACGCGACCCACGCGGCTGCGGTGCAGCACCTGCAGCTCCGCCGGCAGCGTCGGTTCTTCCTCCGTTTGGTAGGCCACCTGCAGCTTCACCGTGTTATCCTGCAGGTCGCTGAGGCTGCGCTCCAGATGCACCTTGCCCTTGGCCATAATACCCACGTGGTCGCACACGTCCTCCAGTTCCCGCAGGTTATGGCTGGAGACCAGCACCGTGGTGCCCCGCTCGGCCACATCGCCCAGCAGCAGCGACCAAACCTGACGGCGCATCACAGGGTCAAGGCCGTCCACCGGCTCGTCGAGGATCAGATATTCCGGCATGCAGCACATGGTCAGCCAGAAGGCCGCCTGCTTCTGCATACCCTTGGACATGCGGCGGATCATCTGCTTGTCGTTAAGGGGAAAGACCTGCTTCATTTTCTCATAGCGCTCCCAGCTGAAGTCCGGATACATACCGGCATACAGCTTTGCCATCTCGGCAATGGAGGCCTGAGGGAAATAATACCAGTCATCGCCGATCACCGTCAGGCGGCGTTTAACTTCGGGATTTTCGTAGATGGGCTGACCATCCAGCAGCACCTCGCCGCTGTCGGGACGGTAAACGCCGGTGAAATGGCGGATGATGGTGGACTTTCCGGCGCCGTTGGGACCCACCAGGCCGTATACCGTACCTTTGGGCACCGTCAGCGTGGCATCATCCAACGCCCGGAAACCATCAAACGTCTTGACAATATGTTTTGCTTCCAACATCAGTTGTTACCTCCTTCCCAAAGGGCGGCCCACTCCTGAGCCGTCATGCCCAGGCTGCGAAGCTCCTCGCGCAGGGGACGCAGCTTTTCCTCCAGTTCCGCCCGACGCAAATGGTTCTGTCCCTGCTGCTCGGCCACAAAGGTGCCTTTGCCGGACACCGACAAAATATAACCCTCTGCCTCCAGCTGGGTATAGGCCCGCTGAATGGTGTTGGGGTTGATGGCCAGATCCACCGCCAGCGCACGCACGCTGGGCAGCTTATCGCCGGGTCGGAGCACCCCGGTGACCATCAGTTTGCGCAGGCCGTCGCGGACCTGCTCGTAGATCGGGCGGCTATCCCGATAGTCCAGATGGATCATGCGACTGTCACTTCCTTTCAAGTGTACTAATCGTATTAATACACTTACAGTATCATGTCATACACTTCCTGTCAAGTGCCTCCCCCTGTTCCAATTATTAAGTTTTTTTAAACAATGCCTCGCTCCTCCTGCTTGTATGATTTTCCGCCGCGCGGATATACTGTTATTAAACCGATGCAGAAAGGAGCTTTTTCATGCACGCAATGGTACACCGCGAGACCTGCATCCGCTGCGGTCTCTGCCCCAACATCTGTCCGGAGGTTTTTGACCTGCCCGAGGGCGAAACGGCGCAAGTCATTGCCGATCCCGTTCCGGAGGACTGCCGTGCCGCCGCGCAGGAGGCCGCCGACAGCTGCCCCGTAGATGCCATTCACACCTCCTGACACAAGATGTAGTAAAGTGCCTCTTTTTTCAAAAAAAGTTGCTTTTTTTGAAAAATTTTTCTTTACAACGGGGAATCTGTGTGATATTCTTTTAAAGCACGCGAATGTGCGACATACCGCCCCTGGACTTAGTAATGCGGACCTTCACCATCCCGTTACCCAGACAGAGGGCAACATTTTAAGAAAGGTGGAAACACACTATGATGCTGAAAGATCAGAAGACCTCTATCATCGAGGCCAACCGCACCCACGAGACCGACACCGGTTCCCCCGAGGTCCAGGTCGCTATCCTGACCGAGCGTATCAGCCAGCTGACCGCTCACCTGAAGGTTCATCCCCATGACTTCCACAGCCGTCGTGGTATGCAGATGATGATCGGTA
>JAZRRQ010000132.1:0-6786 GCA_045650885.1 Vescimonas sp.
AAGCTGAACAGGAAGCCCACCAGCACGGGGGAGATGAAGATCAGGCCCAGCACGATTTTCAGCGCGATCCAGATCTTGGGCAGGGTCTTCTTCTTAAACACATAGTAAGAGTTGCTCTTTACCGTTGTCGTTGTCATTGATAATGCACCATCCTTTTCTCGCACATCAGCTGGATGCGGGTCACCACAAAGATCACCAGGCACAGAACCAGAGCGTAGACGCAGGCGGTTTCAAAGCGGTTGCGGAGGAATGCGTTGGCATACATGGCGTACACCAGCACGTTGGTGGAGTCCTTGGGACCGGTACCCACCAGCAGCTTGATGTAACCGAAGGCCTTGAAGGAGTTGAGGATGTTCAGGAACATCACGAAGAAGATCTGGGGGGAAGCCATGGGGATGTAAATCTTGGTAATCTTGGTGAACATGCTGGCACCGTCCAGCGTGGCAGCTTCCACCAGGTCGTCAGACACGTTGCGGAAGCCCACCAGCAGGTACAGGAAGCTGGAGCCCACATAGCTCCACACCGTGACGACAGCCGTCGAGATCAGTGCCGTCCTATAGTCGGCCAGCCAGTTGATCTCCAGACCCAGCGCAGCGTTGAGCACGCCGTAACGGGACAGGAAATAAATGGCCAGAGCGGACACGGGCACGGAAGCCAGCGCCATGGGCAGGGCGTACATGGTCTGATAGATCTTGCTGCCCTTAATGTTCTGGATGCACAGCAGCGCCATGGTCATGGCCACCGTAAAGGTACCCACAGCCACCATGGCGGCAAACTTCATCGTTGCGGTGAAGGAGTTCCAGAATCCGTCGGAAGTGAAGACACGCTCATAGTTTCTGAAGCCCACAAAGGCACCGGGATTACCAATACTGTCTGTCACGAAGAACGTCAGATAGATGCTCTTAATAAAGGGGTAAAACGTAAACAGGCAGAAGAAAATGATCACCGGCGTGAGCATAAGGAATGGGAAAATTTTGGTATACAGCTTTCCCTTGGTGAGTTTGGGTTGCATGATCAGGCCTCCTTGTCATCGGACTCTTCCGTGTCTGCTACGGCACAGAAGCGCAGGGCTTTCCCTTTTTATAGATGCTAGTATACAGTTTTTGGCACTCCGCGTCAACGCATAATCTGTGTTTCTCTGTTTTCCACAACAAATCACACAAAATTTCTGCATTGTGTATAAAACAGTTGGGACTTTGCGGCCAAGTCTTGCAATCCCACATTCTTCGTACTAAAATACCAAATAACATCACATTTTTTCTCATGATTGTCGAAAGGTTGTGAAATCATGCTGGCACAAGAACGGCAAGCGGAAATTTTGAATATGTTGACACAGCGCGGCGGCATCGTAAAAATGACGGAAATTGCCCGCAAATTTGGCATTTCCAACGAAACCGTCCGCAGGGACCTGGAGTTTCTGCAGGAACAGCAGCTAATTCAACGGGTGTATGGTGGCGCTATCCTGGCCGGACGGCAAAACGCCAGCAGCTCCCGTGCCATTTTTTCCGCTACTCGAGCCAAGGGCCAGCAGGAGCGCCAGGCCATTGGCCGCGCCGCTGCTGCGCTGGTCAACGAAAACGAAACGCTGCTTCTCGGCACCGGAACCACCGTGCTGGAGGTGGCCAAACACCTTAAGCATCTGCGGCATCTGACTATTCTTACCAATTCTCTGCCGGTAGCGCAGGAACTGTCCGGCACCAATTTTGATATCTACCTGCTTGGTGGGAAATTGGACACTAACGAACTTTTTACCGTGGGAGAAATGGGGCTTTCCGCCCTGCAGCGCTATTTTGTGGACCGAACCTTTGTCGGTGCCGCCGGCGTTACCTTTGAATATGGAATCTCTACCTTCAACACCGAGGACTACACTATGAGCGCCGAGATCCTCCGCCGATCCAACCAGGTTGTCCTTGTGGCCGCCAGCGAAAAATTCGGCCACAACGGATTCTGCGTGCGCGACACGCTGGAACATGTGGACATTGTTGTCTCTGACCAGAATCTTTCCTCCGAGTATGTGGACGGCTTCCGTGAGATGGGCATAAATTTGATTTTGGCCCCTTAAGGAATTCCCAAAGCGGCGCGTGGGTTTCGCAAAAAACATTGACAAAAACCCACAGCCGCCATATAATCACTTTGTACGCAAAGCGTGCGTCAATATGTCTGTTATTTTCATACTGATTATGGAGCAGAGAGGTACGGATACATATGAAAACCACATTATATATGGTTCGCCATTGTGAATCGGAAGGCAATTCCTGCCGCCGAAGCCACGCACAATTTGACGGCATCGTGACCCGCAAGGGCCTGCGCCAGTCCGACGCGCTGGCTAAACGTTTTGCCGACGTCCCCGTCACCGCCATCTACAGCAGTGACGCTTATCGCTCTCGCATGACCGCCATCCCTCTGGCCGAAGCCAAGGGTCTGCCTGTGCAGCTGCGTACGCTGCTGCGCGAGTACACCATCGGCATCTGGGAAGGCGTGGCCATCGCCCGCAGCGCCCGCCAGAACCCTGAGCTTTATGCTCGCTGGACCGCCACCCCTTATGACCACAACATTCCCGGTGCCGATCAATTCACCACCGTGGCTGAGCGCGGCTGCGAAGCCATCCAGCGTCTGGCCAAGGAGAATCCCGGCGGCGTCGTGGTGGCTATCACTCATTCCTGCACCCTCAACTGCACCCTGACGAAGCTGCTGGGCCAGCCCATCAGCTACTACGGAAAGATCAAGAGCGGCGACAACACCGCCGTGACCAAACTGGAAGTAGATGAGGACGGTAATGTGGACGTCATCTATATCAACGACGACTCCCACCTGCCCCCTGAGCTGCTGCGCCAGAACTACACCGGCCGCGGTCCTGACACCAACTTTGACTTTGAGTATGTCTCCTTCCCTGCCGAGGAGGAACGCTTTGCCGCCGCCGTGGCCATGGCCTGCCAGCAGCTGCCCTGCTGCAATGAGGCCGCCGACCTGCGCGCAAAGACCGAGGCCGCTTTGGCACAGCACGGCACCTACGCCTTCTTCCCCGTGCTGATGGACCGTCTGTGCGGTCTGGTAACGGTGCAGCGCGATCCCGCCCTGCCCGCCGACCACGGCGTGCTGACATCCATGTTTGTGGATGAAGAGCTGCGCAACAAGGGCTATACCGAGCAGGCCTTCGGCGAGGCCATCGACGTCCTGCGCCGCAACGGCTGCCGCTATCTGGTGGTGGAGAATAAGGATGATCCCCACTATCAGCTGCTGATCGGCCGCTTTATCTTCGAGCCCGTGCCCGGCAGCGACACACTGCTGCGCATGAGAGTCACCGTTCCCGGCGTGGAAGGCCCCGTCTACGGCTGATTCCCCATGTCCCATCAAGAGCTCCTGCTTCTGCCGGAGCTCTTTTTTGGCATCTGCCCGATGTCGTTTATCCCTGAAAGGAGTGTCCATATGAAGAAATATTTCGCCCTGATCCTGGCCATCCTGACACTGATTTCTGTGCTGAGCAGCTGTGGTACCAAGAGCAAAGAATTTAACGAGGATAAAATCGTCTTTCAGTTCGCCGCCGTCTCGGATACGCAGCATGGCATGAAGTGGATCCCCATCGACACCTATGGCCGCAGCGAGTACGCCTTCGAGCAATTGCGGGATCTGGCGCTGCAGTACAACGAAAAGGGTCTGGATGCCGTACTCTTTGCCGGCGATCTGGTCAATGATTCCCGAACCGCCCAGGTGCAGGAGTTTGCCGAGATCTACGAAAACGTCTTTGATCCTGCGGAAGTACCTCTCATTTTCTGCCAGGGTAACCACGACGTGAAGCATAACCCCAACTCCAACCGCGAGGAACTGACTCTGTCGGACTACTACATCATCTTCGGCCAGAAATACCGCAGCTATGACAAGGAAACCAGCCGCATTGACCTGGGCTGCGTCCATCAGGTGGTAGGCGACTACCACTTCCTCTCCGTCGTTCCGCTGGACTCCGGCTGGGAACATAACGAGGATGGCAGCGCCAACTATGACCCGGCGGCCGTGGAGTGGCTGGATCAGACACTGGCCGCCATCACCAAAGAAGATCCCGACCAGTATGTGTTCCTCACGACCCATCCCCTCATCTATGACACCGCCTATGGTAGTGACGTGATCTACGGCACCATGAGCTGGTTCACCAAGGAGCTGACCTCCGTTCTGGAGAAGTATCCCCAGGTAGTCACCTTCGGCGGGCACCTCCATTTCCCCATCACCGATGAACGGTCCATCATGCAGACTTCTTTCACTTCGCTGCAGTGCGGTGCCATCTCCTACATGGCCACGGACCCCGGCGACTACCGCTATATGCTCAACGGCACCGTGATGAAAGACTGCACCAAGGTATCCACCGGCTATCTGGTGCAGATCGACAAAGCAGGCAATGTCCGTTTCCTGCGCTGTGACTTCTTCCGGGAAGGTCTCATCAAGGAACCGTGGGTCATCATGGCACCGCAGAAAGATGGCTCCCATCTGCTGAGCTACACCAAGGATCGCGGTAACCCCGAGAATAACCCCGCCCCCGTCCTGTCGGAAAACGCCATTTCCATTGAGGATGATGCCGCCACCATCCCCGCCGAGCAGGCTCTGAAACCCTATCTGGTCTTCCAGTCAGCTACCGATGATGACCAAGTCCACAACTACACGATTGAGGTCACGGAAAGCGGGCAGGAAGTGGAAACTATCCGCCTGCTGGCCGATTCTTACCTCCACACGCAGCCGGAGGATATGCGCGATGAATGGCGCATCATGCTTGACCGTGACTGCTACTATAAAGGCCACACCTATACCATCACCTTGACAGCCTGGGACGACTGGGGTGCTCAGAGCAATGTGGTCAGTTACACATATGCACCGTAAAGAAGAGAAAGGACGTTTTTATTATGTTTAATGAAAAGAAAATCGTATTGCAGTTTGCCGCCGTCTCCGACCTGCAGCATGGCTTTTTGAGCAAAGAATCCGTCCTGCGCAAAAGATCTCCCGGCGAGCAGCATCTGAGCTATCTGAGCAAGAATCTCGGTTGGTTCGACACCGGCGAGCGTGGCCGTGAGGGCTTCCGTCAGCTGCAGGAACTGGCGCTGCAGTACACCGACCGTGGTCTTGACGCCGTCTTCTTTGCCGGTGATATCGTCAATAACGCCCGCGCCTCTCAGGTGGAGAGCTTCAAAGAGGTCTACGAGGATGTGCTGGATCCGGCAAAGACGCCCTTCATCTTCTGCCTGGGCAATCACGACGTCAGCACCGGCCGACCCTATACCTATCAGCAGCTGAATATGGATGTTTTTTACCGTATTCTGGGTGATGCTTACCGCACCTACGATGTGGAAAACAGCGACCTGCAGATGGGCTATGTCCATCAGGTGGTGGGCGACTACCACTTCATCGCCGTCAACCCCACGGACAAGGGCTATATTTCCGAAGTGGGCGACGAGAGCGGTGCTCACTATGCCCCTGAGCTGCTGGAATGGCTGGATCAGCTGCTGGCCAAGATCACAAGCGAGCAGCCCAACCACTATGTATTTGTTACCACCCATCCCATGCTGCGTGGCCTCGCCTACGGCGGCGATCTGATCATGGGTACGCTGTTCTGGAACACCAAGGAGCTGCTGGAAGTGCTGAACAAGTATCCGCAGGTGGTAGCCTTCGGCGGTCATCTCCACTTCCCCATCAGCGACGAGCGCTCCATCATGCAGGACAAGGTCACCAATATCAACTGCGGCGCCATGTCCTATATGGCCACCGAAAACGGCGGTTTCCGTGATATGCTCAGTGTTACCGTCATGAAGGACGCTTCCCTGGTGTCCAACGGCCATCTGGTGCAGATCGACGAGGACGGCAACCTGCGGATCATCCGCATGAATTTCGGTCTGGGCAAAACCATCAAAGAGCCCTGGATCCTGCCCGCTCCCACCGCCGACGGCGCACATCTGCAGCGCTACTCCTGGGCCCGCGGCAACGCCGAGAACAATCAGGCTCCCGTTATGGCGGAGGATGCTATCTCCGTGACCGACAATGCCTCCTGGGTCAAGGACGGCGCACTGCGTCCCACCCTCTCCTTCAAGGCCGGTACCGATGACGACGCCATCCATTACTATAAGATCATCATCACCGAAGGTGAGCAGGTGGTAGAGGAAGCCAAGCTGCTGGCCGACTCTTACCTCTATGCTTCTCCCGCCGACATGAAGACTCTGTGGACGCTGGAACTGGCGGAAAACACCTACTTCAAGGGCCACACCTATACCATCACCCTGAACGCCTACGACAGCTGGGAAGCCGAGAGCAACACCGTAAGCTTCACCTATATGCCCTGAGCTCTGCCAAAAAGCGGTACATAACTATCCATCAAACCAGCGGCATACTCTCCCCTGCAAGCAACGATTCCGGTAACTCCACAAGTTTACCGAACCGCTTTCTCTGTTCATCACACCCCCGCCGCCCAATTATTTGGGCAGCGGGGGTGTTGCCTTTTACAGCCTATCATTTCTCTGTAATTAACAACACTTTCAAAAAGCAAATCCCGCGGTATAATCTCCGTCCGTTTACAGATACTAACAGCGTCATTTGTAAAATAAGGATATATATATGAAAGCAGCCGGTATTGTACGAAGAATTGAGGAATATGTCATAATAGGGCAAAAATTGAAAAATCGCACAAAAATTAGGATATTTACTAATTTTTGTCGAACTCAATTTGCACAAAACACGATACACATAGCAAAAAGGGGAGCGCCCCGCGCTCCGCTTTTTGCTATGTGTGCCATGTGCTCATATCGGTGGAATAGG
>JAZRRQ010000133.1:0-6460 GCA_045650885.1 Vescimonas sp.
TATGGAAACCCTGCTGAAGGTGGAGCGCGGCGAGGTGGATCCTCTGGACATCACCGCCGACCAGTACGATCTGGTCTGCAACGGTGTGGAACTGTCCTCCGGCGCTGTCCGTAACCACGATCCCGACATCATGATCAAGGCTTTCGAGCTGGTCCGTCTGGGCGAAGAGGACGTGAAGGCCAAGTTCCCCGCCATGTACAACGCCTTCACCTACGGCGCACCTCCCCATGCCGGTATCGCTCCCCGTGTGGACCGCATGGTCATGCTGCTGGCCGGCGAAGCTTCCATCCGTGAGATCATCCCCTTCCCCATGAACAAGAACGCACAGGACATCATGATGGACGCTCCCTCCGCCGTCACCCAGAAGCAGCTGGACGAGCTGCACATCGCCATTGTCGGCGTGGAGGAATAATTCCCAAAATGTTACAGCGGCGGAGGAAAAATTTCGTCCGCCGCGTGTCTTTTCTCCCACTTTGTGGCACACTATGGGAAAGGAGTTGAAACCTATGGCAACCGAAAAACTCTATTACTCCGACGCGTACCTTAAAACTTTTGATGCCACCGTCCTCACCTGCGAGGAAACGAAAAAGGGCTATATCGTCACCCTTGACCGCACCGCGTTCTACCCCGAGGGCGGCGGCCAACCTGCCGACCACGGCACGCTGGGCGACGTAGCAGTCACCGATGTCCACGAAAAGGACGGCGTCATTTCCCACACCTGCTCTGCCGCTCTGGAAGTCGGCGCAAAAGTCCGCGGCGCGATCGACTGGCAGCGCCGTTTCGACCACATGCAGCAGCACTCCGGCGAACATATCGTCAGCGGCATGTTGTGTTCTGCGTTTCAATGCGACAACGTAGGTTTCCACATGGGCGCCGACCTCGTCACCATCGACTATAACACCCTTATGACGTGGGAAGATGTTCTGACCATCGAAGCCAAAGCCAACCAATATCTCTGGGAAAATCACCCCTTCGTGGTCACCTATCCCACTGCCGAAGAGCTCTCCGCACTGCATTACCGCAGCAAAAAAGAGCTGACCGGCCAGGTCCGTATTGCCTCTTTCCCCGGCGCCGACACCTGCGCCTGCTGCGGCACCCATGTGGCTCACAGCGGCGAAGTGGGTCTGGTAAAATTCCTCTCAGTGCAAAAATTCCGCAGCGGTGTCCGTCTGGAACTGGTCTGCGGTCAGCGGGCGTTGAACCTTCTGGCCCAAAACTGGGAACAGAACCACGCTATCGGTCAGGCCCTGTCGGTGAAAGGTGAACAAACCTTTGCCGCTGTGCAGCGCCTGCAAGCAGAGCTGGCCGACACCAAGCTGCGCGCCGCCTCGCTGGAGGATGCCGCTTTCCGCCGCACGGCGGAAGAATACGCCGGTCGCGGTGATGTCCTGCTGATTGTCCCCCCCCTGCAGGGTGATGGCGTGCGCCGCCTGTGCGACGCTGTCAGTCAGACCTGCGGCGGCCGCTGCGCCGTGTTCGCCGGTCAGGGCAGCACCTACCAATACGCCATCATCCACGCCGGTCACGATATCCGCCAACTGGTGAAGGATGTGAATGCCGCCCTCAGCGGCCGCGGCGGTGGCCGCGACGGCTTTGCCCAGGGCAGCGTTCAGGCAACTGAAGAACAAATTCGTACATTTTTTGAATTTTCATAAGGAGGAACCCACTATGAGCGATCTGGAACTGGAATTCACCACCCCCGAGGACGAGACTGTCCCCACCATCATGCTGATCGACGACGACGGCAAGGAAGAGGCCCATCAGATTCTCAGCTGGATGGAGTATGAAGGCCGCGAGTTTGCCGTGCTCTGCCCCGTGGACATTGAAGAGGGCGCAGAAGTTGGCCTCGTCATCATGGAAAGCGTCAACGGCGACTCTCTGGAATTCGTCTCCGACGAAGCCATCACCAACGCCGTGTTCGACGCCTTCATGGAAAGCTTCGGCGAGGAATAAGCTCTCCCTTAACTGAACCTTTTATCTAAAGGACAAAAAGAAACCCCGAAAAACTTTTTTCGGGGTTTCTTTTTCCTTTTTCCTGTGATATACTAGGAAAGTTGCATTTTACAGACAAAGGATGTTTTAATATGAAGGAAAACAAGCTGGGCATTATGCCCATGAATCAACTCATCTGGAACATGTCGCTGCCCATCATCGCCTCCATGCTGGTGCAGGCCCTCTACAACATTGTGGACAGCATTTTCGTCTCCATGATCAGCGAGCAGGCACTTACCGCCGTGTCTCTGGCCTTCCCTGCCCAGCAGCTGATCATCTCTCTGGCTTCCGGTACCGCTGTCGGTATCAACGCCCTTTTGGGTCACGCTCTGGGCGCCGGCAACCGCAAGCGCGCCAACGACGTGGCCTGCAACGGCCTGTTCCTGGCTGTGGTCTCCTCTGCCGTGTGCGCTGTGGTCATCGCCCTTGGCTCCAACACCTTCTTCTCCGCACAGACCGCTGTGCAGCCCATTATCGACATGGGCAACACCTACCTCTATATTGTGGGCTGCTGCTCCATCGGCATCTTTGTCCAGATCACCTTTGAGCGCCTCCTGCAGGGTTCCGGCCGCAGCATCCTCAGCATGCTTACTCAGGGTACCGGTGCCATTATCAACATCATTCTCGACCCCATCTTTATCTTTGTCTTTGATATGGGTGTGGCCGGTGCCGCTTGGGCCACCGTCGTCGGTCAGGTCTGCGGCGCGCTGTTGGCTATCTTCCTCAACCACACCAAGAACCCCGATATTCACCTGAATTTCCGCGGTTTCCGCCCCAACGGTCATATCATCGGCGGTATCTACGCCATCGGCATCCCCTCTGTCATCATGATGGCTATTGGCTCTGTGATGACCTTCCTGATGAACAAGATCCTTATCACCTATCACGAGGCCAAAGAAACCGCCGCCACCGCTTTTGGCATCTATTTCAAGCTCAACAGCTTTATCTTCATGCCCGTCTTCGGTCTCAACAACGGCTCCGTCTCCATCCTGGCCTATAACTACGGTGCCCGCAAGCGTACCCGCATGATCGAATGTATCAAGCGCGTGTGCCTCTACGCCCTGTGCATCATGTCCGCCGGTACTCTGATTTTCCAGACCATCCCCCAGATGCTGCTGCAGCTGTTCAACGCCAACGAAACCCTCATCAGCGTCGGCGTGCCGGCTCTGCGCATCATCTCCCTCAGCTTCCCCATCGCCGCCATCTGCATTGCGTTGGGCGGTGCCTTCCAGGCTACCGGTAAGTCCGTTTATTCCATGCTGGTCTCCTTTGTCCGCCAGCTGATCTTCCTGATCCCCGCCGCCTTCGTGCTGGCTCTCATCGGCCAAAACAGCGGCAACAGTAATCTGGTCTGGTGGTCCTATCCCATCGCCGAAATCGTTTCCCTGGCCATCAGTCTCTTCTTCTACTTCCGTCTCCACCGCACCCTTCTGAACAAGCTGCCCGAAAACGGCGAAACGGAGGACTTGGCCTGATGTCTGCACAAGCTCAGCTGCTCATAGGGCAAATCTTAGGCATCCTGGCCACCATCATCACCGCCATCTCCTACCAGATGAACACCAAGCGCTCACTGCTGCTGGTTCAAACCGTCGCTACCCTCTGCACATGTCTGGCCTACCTTTTTCTCGGCGCCACCTCCGGGTTTGCTCTCAATGTGGTGTGCATTCTCCGCAACGTAGTGTTCTACTTCCAGAAAGACTCCGGTAAAGGCCCGTTGCTCTCCGCTTCCCTTCTGGCGCTTTGCATGGTGGTGATCGGCATCCTCTCCTGGCAGGGGCCTGTATCACTTCTCATCATTGTGGCGCTCGCTGCCAACACGATCTTCCTCTCTTTTGGCAATCCCCAGCTGCTGCGCAAGAGCATTCTTGGCACGTCCTCGCTGGTGTTGCTGTATAATGTGTTCGTCTTCTCTCTGGGCGGCATCGCCAACGAAGCGCTGGCTATCGGCTCCTCCATCGTGGGGATCATCCGCTTCCGCAAAGAAAAAAACGCATAAAAAAAGAACCCGAAGCAAAAGCTTCGGGTTCTTTTTTCAGTTGGGTAACTCTTAATATGCCAGCTTCTCGCGCAGGTAATCCTTCAGCTCGCTAATGGGAATACGCACCTGCTCCATAGTGTCGCGCTCACGAACGGTAACGCAGTTGTCGCCTTCCTTCTCAGCATCACCCACGGTGTCGAAGTCCACAGTGATGCAGTAAGGCGTACCGATCTCGTCCTCGCGGCGATAGCGCTTACCGATAGAACCGGTCTCGTCGAAGTCGATCATCCACTCCTTGGCAAGATCGGCATAGATCTCGCGAGCCTTCTCGCTGAGCTTCTTGCTCAGGGGCAGCACAGCAGCCTTGAAGGGAGCCAGAGCGGGGTGGAAGTGCATCACCACGCGCACGTCGTTCTTGGCCTCGTCCACCACTTCCTCGTCGTAAGCTTCCACCAGGAAGGCCAGCACCACGCGGTCAGCACCCAGAGAAGGCTCCACCACGTAGGGGATGTAGCGCTCGCTGGTCTCGGGATCAAAGTAGGACAGATCCACGCCGGAGGTGTTCTTGTGCTGGGTCAGGTCGTAGTCGGTACGGTCGGCCACGCCCCACAGCTCGCCCCAGCCGAAGGGGAACATGAACTCAAAGTCGGTGGTCGCCTTGGAGTAGAAGCACAGCTCCTCGGGATCGTGGTCACGCAGACGCAGGTTCTCGTCAGCCATGTTCAGGTTCAGCAGCCACTGGTGGCAGAAGTTGCGCCAGTAAGCGAACCACTCCAGATCGGTGCCGGGCTTGCAGAAGAATTCCAGCTCCATCTGCTCGAACTCACGGGTACGGAAAGTAAAGTTACCGGGAGTGATCTCGTTACGGAAGGACTTACCGATCTGGCAAACGCCGAAGGGCAGCTTGCGGCGGGTAGTGCGCTGGACATTATTGAAGTTAACAAAGATACCCTGAGCAGTCTCGGGACGCAGATACACGGTGTTCTTGGCATCCTCGGTGACACCCTGGAAAGTCTTGAACATCAGGTTGAACTGACGGATATCGGTCCAGTTGTGCTTGCCGCAGGTGGGGCAGGCGATCTGATGCTCGGCCACGAAAGCAGCCATCTCTTCCTGAGAGAATGCATCGATGGGCTTGGGCAGCTCGAAGCTGTTCTGAGCGCACCAATCCTCGATCACCTTGTCGGCGCGGAAACGCTCCTTGCACTCCTTGCAGTCCATCAGAGGATCGCTGAAGCCGCCCAGATGGCCGGAAGCAACCCAGGTCTGGGGATTCATCAGAATGGCGCTGTCCTGACCCACGTTGTAGGGGTTCTCCTGGACGAACTTCTTCCACCAGGCCTTCTTCACGTTGTTCTTCAGCTCAACGCCCAGAGGACCATAGTCCCACGTGTTGGCCAGACCGCCGTAAATTTCACTGCCGGCGAAAATAAAGCCGCGATTTTTGCAAAGGGCGACGATTTTTTCCATCGTCTTTTCAGTGTTTTTCATCATGTCGATTTCTCCTTTATGTCAATTTATTTGATACCCAGATATTCTTCAATCAACTTCACCCGCTCGGTTCGACCCATCCAGGTGTAGTATTTATACCAAACGCCCAGCGCGTGCAGAGATACCGCCACATCGGCCACATCCACACAGGCATCCACTTCCTCAACCTCCAGCGGGCAGACATGCTGCTTTCCGTCGGCGGAGTTGATCACAAAACCGGCGATCAGGTCGATCTCCACGCCGTCTACATCGAACTGCAGGAAATGCGCGCTGCCAAAGCAATCATCTTCCTTGGCAGGCAGCAGTGTGCCGTGCCGCAGCAGGATTTCCTTAGCCACCTCGATATCCTCTTGGCACACCATCAGGTCAATGTCGCGGAACTCTTTGGCGATTCCCCGCAAAAACAGCATGGCCGAGGCACCCACCGCCCAGAGAATATCACTGTCGTTGAGATCAGCCGCCAGCTTTGCCAGCACGTTGAGCTTCTTCTGTTTTTCTTCCATAGGCCCTCCAAAAACAAAAAACGCCCTAAGCCGCCTAATGCAGCTCAGGGCGAATCATACGATCCGTGGTTCCACCTGAATTTGGACAGTTGTCCACACTCTCAAGCCTTAACGCGGCCTCACGTCGGGCATTTCCTCCCGCAGCTCGCAGGGCGCCACCCCCGGTCACAGCCTTTGCACTTCGTAAAGAATAGCACCTTTTTCCCCCTCCGTCAAGGGGGAAACTGCCCCAAAACAAAGGAAAAAGGACATCCTTTCGGATGTCCTTTGTTGGTCTGGTTCAATTAGTCGATGTTGTTCAGCTTCAGAGTCAAAGCACTCTTCTTGTGAGCTGCATTGTTCTTGTGCAGCAGGCCCTTGGCAGCGGCCTTATCAACGGCCTTCACTGCGACCTTGTAAGCGCCCTCGGCCTCGGTGCGATTGCCTTCAACGGCAGCAGCCTCGAACTTCTTGATAGCAGTCTTCAGTGCGGACTTATTGGCCTTGTTGCGAGCGT
>JAZRRQ010000134.1:0-1868 GCA_045650885.1 Vescimonas sp.
GGCCGCCGCCTGGCGTACCCGGCGGTCGATCTCCTCCTTGCTCAGCCCCATGTTGCCGGGACCGAAGGCGATGTCTTTATAGACAGTTTCTTCAAACAGCTGATATTCCGGATACTGGAATACCAGTCCCACCTGAAAGCGCACCTTGCGGATCTCTTTGGGATTGGCCCAGATATCCTGTCCATCCAGCAGTATACGGCCGGAAGTCGGCTTTAAAAGGCCGTTGAGATGCGCCATCAGCGTGGACTTACCGCTTCCGGTGTGTCCGATAATGCCCAGAAACTCACCGGGCATCACCTCAATATGCATTCCCTCCACAGCGCTGCGCTCAAAAGGCGTACCGGCGCTGTAGGTATGGGTCAGATTTTCTACACGAATGATCGGTTCCAATGCTTCTTACTCCTTCTCCTCTGCCCCAAAAGCGCAGCAGAGCGCCTGTGCACATTCTTCCACCGTCAGCGCATCCAGCGGCAGCAGCATACCGCTGCCATTCAGCTCGGCCAGCAGCTCCACCGTGTGGGGCACCGTCAGACCCAGCTTCTTCAATTCCGCCACCCGGGCGAAAACCTGACGGGGTGTGCCGTCCATGGCCACCTGACCGTGATCCATCACGATGACGCGGTCGGCGTTCTCCGCCTCGTTCATATGGTGCGTGATGAGCACCACCGTG
Organism: Vescimonas sp.; assembly: GCA_045650885.1. GTDB lineage: Bacteria > Bacillota > Clostridia > Oscillospirales > Oscillospiraceae > Vescimonas. Next base: position 671 of record JAZRRQ010000134.1, read on the forward strand.
ATACCCATCTCGCGGTTGAGCCGATGGATCGTACGCAGTACCTCACGCCGGCCCACAGGGTCCAGCATGGCCGTTGCCTCGTCCAAAACAATGCACTCAGGCTCCATGGCGATGACACCGGCGATGGCAATGCGCTGCTTCTGTCCACCGGAGAGAAGATGGGGCGCATGGCGGGCAAACTCGCTCATACCCACGGCGGCCAGCGCATCGTCTACCCGGCGGCGGATCTCTTCCGAGGGCACGCCCAGATTCTCCGGCGCGAAAGCCACATCTTCTTCCACCACATTGGCCACGATCTGGTTGTCCGGGTTCTGGAACACCATGCCCACCCGCCGCCGGATCTCCAGCAGCAGATTTTCGTCGCAGGTGTCCATGCCCTCTACGTATACCTTACCGCTGGAGGGCAGCACCACCGCGTTCATATGCTTGGCCAGCGTGGACTTACCGGAACCGTTATGGCCCAGCACCACCACAAAACTGCCCTTTTCGATCTCCAGCGTCACTTGGCGCAGCGCAGCAGTGGCCTCGCGACCCTCCTCTGCCGGGTAGTAAAACGTCAGATCTTTTGTTTCCAGCATCGTTGACATCGTTTCTATCGCTTTCTTTTCTACTTGAATTTATTCGCTCATCCACCGACCCGTGGCACCGCAGGGCAGCGCCATGCCGGACTCGGTGCACGGCAGACCCAGCTCGTCCCAGGTCACCTTGCCGCCGTACTTTTCGCCCACCAGCATGTGCAGGATGTAGCCCAGCACAGAGGGAGCAAGACCGGTGGTGTAGGAGTTGATGATCACAAACAGGGGCTTGTCACTGAGCACCTGAGAGCACAGCTTCACGAAGGGGAAGAGATTCTCCTCCAGCTTCCACACTTCGCCGCCGGGTCCGCGACCGTAGGAAGGTGGATCCATGATGATGGCATCATACGTCTTGCCGCGGCGGATCTCGCGCTCGACAAACTTGGCGCAGTCATCCACGATCCAGCGGATGGGTGCCTCGCTCAGGCCGGAGCACTTGGCATTCTCCTTGGCCCATGCCACCATACCCTTGGCAGCATCCACATGGCACACGCTGGCACCGGCCGCAGCGCAGGCCACGGTAGCGCCGCCGGTATAGGCAAACAGGTTCAGCACGCGAATGGGACGATGTGCCTCACGGATCAGACCACTCATCCAGTCCCAGTTGGCGGCCTGCTCGGGGA
>JAZRRQ010000135.1:0-25998 GCA_045650885.1 Vescimonas sp.
GGCTGCATGGGCTGTCCATGACTTCTTCCAGAGCCGCGGCTTCGTCTACGCCAACACCCCCATCATCACCGGCAGCGACTGTGAGGGCGCCGGCGAGATGTTCCAGGTGACCACTCTGGATATCAACAATCCTCCCCGTCTGGCCGACGGCAGCATCGACTACAGCCAGGACTTCTTCGGCAAGCCCACCAACCTGACCGTTTCCGGCCAGCTCAACGCCGAGAACTTCGCCATGGCCTTCGGCAATATCTATACCTTCGGCCCCACCTTCCGCGCCGAGAACTCCAACACCGCCCGCCACGCCGCCGAGTTCTGGATGATCGAGCCCGAGATGGCCTTCTGCGATCTGGATGGTGATCTGGAAGTGATGGAAGCCATGGTCAAGCACATCATCCGCACCGTGCTGGACAAGTGCCCCGATGAAATCAACTTCTTCAACAGCTTCGTGGACAAGGGTCTCAAGGACCGTCTGGAGCTGGTGGCTTCCTCCGCCTTCGGCCGCATCAGCTATACCGAGGCCGTGGAGATCCTGAAGAAGAACAACGATCAGTTCGACTATAAGGTGGAGTGGGGTACCGACCTGCAGACCGAGCACGAGCGTTACCTCACCGAGCAGGTGTTCATGCGCCCCGTCTTCGTCACCGATTATCCCAAGGAGATCAAGGCTTTCTATATGCGCCTCAACGACGACGGCAAGACCGTGGCCGCTGCCGACTGCCTGGTGCCCGGTATCGGCGAGATCATCGGCGGCAGCCAGCGTGAAGAGCGTCTGGAAGTGCTGGAGAGCCGTATCACCGAGCTGGGCATGAAGCCCGAGGATTACTGGTGGTACTGCGACCTGCGCCGTTACGGCCCCTGCCGCCACGCCGGTTTCGGCCTGGGCTTCGAGCGTATGGTCATGTACCTCACCGGTGTGAGCAATATCCGCGACGTGGAGCTGCATCCCCGTACGGTTGGCAACGCCGAGTTCTAAGTCGTCTCTTCCCCTCTTCGCAGGGCTGGTGCTCCACGTCGCCCACCGCGCGTGAGCGCGCACAAGCGTTTTGCCGCAGGCAAAATCTTGGCGCAGGCGGAATTCACTTCCGCCGAGCATGTCAAATCCTGCAGGGGTCCCCGCAAAAACGTTGTTTTTGTGGGGCGGAGCTGCATCCCCGCACGGTTGGCAACGCCGAGTTCTAAAAATATCATCTGTCACCCTCCGCACCTGCGGAGGGTGATTTTTTCTTTCTCTCCACCCCAAAATTCTTCGTCGAAAATAGTGGTAATCCGTCGCAAAAAGTGCTATCATATAAAATGTTGAAAAGTTCGGCTCTGCCATACGGCACGGCCAACCATCCAAGGAGGCTCCTTATTATGGATCTGGAACTGAAACGGCACTACGCACTTCTCGTGGATTTTCTCGGCCACGTGTTGGGTCCCGATTACGAAGTGGCGCTGCATGAGCTGACAAACGACTCCAACCGCATTGTGGCCATCGCCAACGGCGAACTGACGGGCCGCCATCTGGGCTCCCCCCTGAGCAACAAGATGCTGGAGTTTGTGGCAGGCCGCATGTATGAAACACAGGATTACGTGCTGGGCTTTGAGTCCACCGCCGCCAACGGCAAGAAGATGCGCTCCAACAGCATGTTCATCAAGGGCCGCAACGGCGAACTGGCCGGCCTTCTGTGCATCAACTTCGACTCCAGCCGTTATGAGGAGCTGGCAGGCCGCGTGATGGATCTGTGCGGCGGCCTCATCGCCCCCGGTGTGGAGAGCGGCACCAGCCTCATCGCCGAAGCCAACGACCCCTCCGAAGATGAGATGCGCCGCAGCTACCCCACCTCCATCGCCGGTGCCACCGCCAGCATCGTCTCCTCCGTCATCTCCGCCTATCCGGTGGATGTCACCCGCCTGACTCAGGACGAGAAGATGGAGATCATGGATATCCTCAACCGCAAGGGTGTCTTCCTGCTCAAAGGTTCGGTCAGCTACGTGGCGCGGGAGCTGCGCAGCAGCGAGGCCAGTATCTACCGCTATCTGGGCAAGCTCAACAGCAAGGCGCAGGAACTGGAATAATCAAATAGTGGGACGGCCGAAAGGCCGTCCCTTTTTCGTTGACACCGCCGTTCAAACAGAGTAAAATGGTAAAAAATTTCATCCCCTAAAGGAGGATTCTATTATGATGAACATCGCATTGCTGGGTTTCGGCGTAGTGGGTAAGGGCGCTTATGATATCATCGCAAAGCGCGACGATATGAAAGTCTCCCGCGTGCTGGTGCGCCGCGAGATCCCCGAAATTGCCGCCATCTCCACCGCAGATATCAACGACATCGTCTCCGATCCCTCCATCGACACGGTGGTGGAAGTGATGGGCGGCGTCCATCCCGCTTTTGAGTACATCGCCGCCGCGCTGCGCGCCGGCAAGAACGTGGTCACCGCCAACAAGGCCGTCATCAGCGCCTGCTACAGCGATCTGACCGCTCTGGCCGCCGAAAACGGCGTTGCCCTGCGCTGCACCGCAGCTGTGGGCGGCGGTATTCCCTGGCTGATCAATCTGGAGCGCTGCTGCCGTATCGACACCGTCACCGAAGTGAGCGGCATCATGAACGGCACCACCAACTACATCATGGATGCCATGCATAAATCTCCCGTGGCCTTTGCCGACATCCTCAAGAAGGCACAGGAACTGGGCTATGCCGAGGCCGATCCCAGCGCCGATATTGACGGCGATGATATCCGCCGCAAGCTGACCATCTCCGCCAACATCGCCTTTGGCGCACAGCTGAAGGAAGAAGATATCCCCATGTTCGGCATCCGCACCGTCACCGACGGCGATATTGCCACTTTCCAGAACGCAGGCTACGTCTGCAAGCTGATCGCCACCGCACGCCGCACCGAAAACGGCGTTGCCGCCTGGCTGGAGCCCACGCTGGTGGACAGCCACGCTCTGGAAGCTGCCGTCCCCGCCAACTATAACCTGATCTCTTTCCAGTCCGAGTATCTGGGCCGCCAGAGCTATTACGGCCAGGGCGCCGGCCGCTACCCCACCGCCTCCAACGTGGTGCAGGACTGCGTGGATATTCTGGGCGGTAAGAAGGCCTTCTACGCCGACAAGGCCCAACCCATGCAGCCGGATAACAGCGGCGTGGTGCACGCCTACTATGTCCGCACTTCCGCCGCCGACGCATGGCTGGAGAACGTCACCGAAAAGGCCATGGGCGGCGGTGTCGTGACCGCTGCTGTCAGCGTGGAAACTATGCTGACCTGGGCCAAGACCAAGCTGGCCGAAGATCCCGCTCTCTTCATCGCAGCCATCGGCTGAAAACGAATGTCATAACGAAAAAATCCCCTCAAATAAGGGGATTTTTCTTATTTTTCCACCTTAAATCCGTAGGTGCTGCCGTCCACGATGTCGGTAGAATCCACACCCACCGAGGCACTGACACCGTCCACATAGAACCCCCACCATGTTTGGTCCTTGTCGTAGTCGGCGGTGATGCCGTTGACGGTTTTGACATAGAGGCCGTACTGGCTCTCGTCACCGGCGATGACCTCCAGCGCCAGCAGCGCCGCACCCACCGTCTTCTCGTCACTCTTGACGGTGAAGGTAGTCACCTTTCCGTCTGCATCGGTAACCTCCATGGTGAAGGTCTTGGCACCGGCGCCGATGGTGGCGCCGTTTTCGATGGGGCCGGAGGGCTGCTCCGGCTGCTTCTCACCCACCGGCGCACAGGCGGCGAGGGACAAAACCATAGCCAACGCCAGCAGAATACCGCTCAGTTTTTTCAAATTCTTTTTCATTGTTTGACTCCTTTTCACGAAAATTTCTTTTTTGCTGCGGGGAACATCCTGTTTGTCCGCACATCCCTCCCTCTCCCGCTGCAAAAAAAGAAAACCCGTGGCAGAGAAAACTCTGCCACGGGCGTACTCTTTCCGTGTTGGTTGGGGCTCGCCTGCCAAAGCCGGCACGGCTCCCCTGATACTCGATCATCGTCGACCTTCTGGCTTGTGCATTGGGGGACGCATATCCCTGCGTGACATCACCCTACCTTCTCAGTTTCCCAATGCCCGCCTCACGGCGCGGGTGATGCACTCCTGCACTTACAGCAACGCTTGATGCTCCGGACTCCAACCGGATTTCCTTATTTCGGCGCCTGTCCCCAAAGGACAGTCTTTACGCGAAACACGATGCAGCGTATGAATTTGTGTTTTCACTATATACCTGCATCGCCCCCCTTGTCAAGCGACTATTTTCGTGCTATTCTATCGACAGATACATATTTTGCGCTTCCATCGCAGGACTGGAATGGGTCAAATCCCAGCGGTACCAAGCCGCCGTAGACGGACATTATGCCGCCCCTTGTCATTGGCCAAAGCCGAGAAGACAACGGGCATCAGGGCGTCCGGAGCCGGAATACTCTCCTTCGATTCTTTATGCCGCGAGACTCTTGGGGGATGTCCGACCGGCCGTACGCGCTGCCCTTAACGCCCCCAACGGGGGCGTCTTTTTTTGTTTTGTGAGGTTTTTTATGAGTCACGACCGCTTTAGCCGCGCACATCCTGCCGTCAGCTTCGGCTTCTTTCTGGCAGTCATATTGCTCACGGTGATGCTGCTGCACCCGGTCTATCTGGCGCTGTCCCTGATCGGCAGCGCCGCCTGCCTGATCTGTTGGAAGGGGCGAAAAGGCCTGCTGCAAACGGCGGCCATGCTTCCCCTCTTTGTACTGATCACCGTTCTCTCCCCTCTGCTCAACCCGCTGAAAGATGCTCAGGGCGGCCACGTGATCGTTACGATCTTTGGCCGCTACATCACATGGGAGCTGCTGGGCAACGGCGCCATGCTCTCGGGTATGTTCATTGCCATGCTGCTGTGGTTTTTGTGTTACAGCCACATCATGACCGGCGATAAGTTCACCGCCCTTTTTGCCCCCCTTCTGCCGGCGCTGAGCCTCCTGCTGGTGATGGTTTTGCGTCTGGTCCCCGCCTACAGCCGCAAGGCAAAGCAGATCGCCACCGCCCGGCAGTGCATCGGCCTTGGCAGCAGCGGCGGAAAGCGGGAAGCGCTTCGCGGCGCCATCTCCAACCTCAAAGCCTTGACTGCATGGGCGCTGGAGGGCGCCATCGTCACCGCCGACTCCATGCGCAGCCGCGGCTACGGTGCAGCCCGCCGCACCAACTTTACCCCCTATCGCTTCACTTTCACCGACGGCATCCTGCTGGCCGTCATGGCCGCGCTGAGCGCTGTGACGATGATGGCAGCGGCAGCAGGCTGCGCCGCCGCAGAATTTGTACCCCATCTCTACATTGCCGGCAACAATACCCCGCTGGGCATGGCAGGACTTTCTGCCTGGGGCGTATTGCTGTCGATCCCCACCATCCTGCACATCTGGGAGGACATGACATGGCACATCTTACAATCGAAAATTTAAGCTTTGCCTACGCCTCCGCACCGGAGCGCAAGGTGCTCGACACGGTGAATCTGCAGGTGCAGCAGGGTGAATACATTGCCCTGTGCGGACGCAGCGGCAGCGGCAAAACCACGCTGCTGCGCCATCTGAAAACGGCGCTGGCTCCCCACGGCCTGAAGCACGGCCGCATCCTGCTGGACGGCATGGCGCTGGATGAAGTCCCCTCTGCCCGGCAAAGTGCCGCGATCGGCTACGTAATGCAGGACCCGGACGCGCAGATTGTCACCGACAAGGTGTGGCACGAGCTGGCGTTCGGACTGGAAAATCTGGGTGTGGAGGAGCAGGTTCTCCGCCTTCGGGTAGCGGAGATGGCCAGCTATTTTGGTATCCAGGACTGGTTCCACCGGGACATTGCTCAGCTCTCCGGCGGACAAAAGCAACTTTTAAATCTGGCGGCCATCATGGCCCTGCAGCCTCAGGTGCTGATTCTCGACGAACCCACCAGCCAGCTGGACCCCATTGCCGCCGCCGACTTTCTGGCTACGGTGCGCAAGATCAACCGCGAACTGGGCACCACCGTCATCATCACCGAACACCGGCTGGAGGACATCTTCCACGCGGCCGACCGCTGCGTGGTGATGGAGCGCGGCCGTATCATTGCCGACAGCGATCCGCGCACGGTGGGTCAGCAGCTGAAAGAACACCACAGCGAGATGTTTGCCGCCCTGCCCTCCCCTGTCCGTATTTTCTACGAGGCCGGCTTTGACGGCTCCGACTGCCCCCTGACGGTGCGGGAAGGCCGCAGCTGGCTGAGCCGGCAGGCGGAAAACCGCACCCTGTGTACCGATCTGCCGGAAGAAACGTCCGTGACAGGCAGCGCGGCGCTGGAAGTGAAAAACGTATGGTTCCGCTATGAAAAGGACGGCAGTGACATTCTGCGCGGCGTGGATCTGACAGTCACGCAGGGCAGTTTCCACGCCATTCTGGGCGGCAACGGCACCGGCAAATCCACCACTCTCAAATCCATCTGCGGTATCTGCCGTCCCTATCGGGGCAAGATTTTGCTCCACGGCAGCGATATCCGCAAAGCGAAGGATCTCTTCCGCGGTAAGCTGGCCATGCTGCCTCAGGATCCGCGCAATCTCTTCGTCAAGGATACGGTGCGCGCCGACCTGCTGGAGATGCTGCCCGCCGACCCGTCGGCAGAGGACAAAATCACCCGCATGGCGCAGATCTGCTGTCTGGAAGGACTGCTCGATCAGCACCCCTACGATCTCTCCGGCGGTGAGCAGCAGCGCGCAGCCCTTGCCAAGGTGCTGCTGACCGAGCCCAAACTTTTGCTGCTGGACGAGCCCACCAAGGGTCTGGACAGTTTTTTCAAAGAGCAGCTGGGCGACGTATTCCGCCGCCTGCTGGCCGAGGGCGTGACCATTTTGATGGTCAGCCATGATGTAGAGTTCTGCGCCCGCAACGCCCACGCCGTCAGCATGTTCTTTGACGGACAGGTGCTCACCACCACTACGCCCCGGCGCTTTTTTGCCCAGAACAGTTTCTATACCACAGCCGCCAACCGCATGGCCCGCCACCTCTTCCCCCAGGCGGTGACGGTGGAAGATGTGGTTCATCTGATGGGGGGTAACCGGCAATGACCAAGAAAACAGCCATTCTTCTCCGAGTGCTGGCAGTGCTGGTTATGCCGCCGGTGGTGTACTTGTGTACCATCTCCCAGCGCAAGTATTATCTGGGAGCGCTGCTGCTGATCGCGCTGACCATGGCCCTGTTCTTCCTCTCCTTCGAGCGGCGCGCCCCTCAGGCCCGGGAACTGTCGCTGATGGCAGTCATGTGCGCTCTGGCGGTGGCTTCCCGCGTAGTTGTCCCCTTCCCCAGTTTCAAGCCCACCATGGCCATCATCATTTTGGCCGGCATCGCCTTTGGCGGCGAACGCGGTTTTTTGTGCGGCGTGGTAACGGCACTGGTGAGCAATTTCTTTTTCAGTCAAGGCCCGTGGACGCCGTGGCAGATGATGGGCTACGGCATGGGCGGTCTGATATCGGGCCTGCTGTGCCGGGTGAACTTGCTCAAGCGCAGACCGCAAAGCACGAAAGACATCGTATGGCTGGCGCTCTTCGGTTTCTTGCTGATCATTCTGCTGGTAGGCCCCATTCTGGACACCAGCACCTATCTGACCGTCAGCATGAAGTCTTCCGGCGCCACGGCAGCATTGCCCATTTATATCACCGGCTTTCTCACCACCAATATCCCCCACGGCGCCGCCACAGCGGTAACACTGGTGCTGGCAGGCAAGCCACTTTTGAAAATGCTCGATCGCGTGCAGGTCAAATACGGACTGCTGCAGGATTGAGAAAAAATCCTTGCAATGCAGAGGAAATGCCCGTATGATAAGCAGGAAGTACACGAAATAATTGAGGGATTTTCATGATCAACGCCGAAAAACTCACCTTTGGATTCAGCAGCACGCTTTTATTTCAAAAGATTTCCTTCCATTTGGAAGAGAACTGTCACTGCGCCCTGATCGGCAGCAACGGCACCGGAAAAACCACCCTGATGAACCTGATCCGCGACCCTGAACGCTACACCTTCGATGGCAAATTGAAGCTGGACGGCGTGGGCCGCATCGGCTATGTCAGCCAGTTTGCCATTCGCGAGGGCGATCAGTCTGTCAGCGTCTATGACTATCTGTGTCAGGATTTTCTGGCGCTGGAGCAGGCCATTGGCGATGTGTGCCTGCAGATGGAGTCCGGCGACGATATGGATGCCTTGATGGAGCGCTACCAGAATCTGCTGGACGAGAGCGATGCCATCGACGCGGACAACCACGAACTTAATATCCGCCGGCAGCTGCAGTTGGGGGAGCTGGAGGGCAAAGAGTCCCTGGAACTGGAAAAACTAAGCGGCGGGGAAATGAAGTTGGTGCAGATCATCCGCCAGATGCTGCGCCGTCCCGGTCTTCTGATTATGGATGAGCCGGACGTTTTTCTGGACTTTGAAAACCTCAACGGCCTGCGGGATCTGATCAACGCCTACAAGGGTACGCTGCTGGTGGTTACCCACAGCCGCTATCTGTTGTCCCACTGCTTTGACCGGATCTGGCATCTGGAAAATGGCGACCTGCAGGAGTTTGAGGGCAGCTTTACCGAGTACAGCTACGCCCGCCTGCAAAAAAAGATCGATCTGAAGGTTGCATCTCTGGCCAACGAAAAAGAGATTCAGCGGGTGACCCAACTTGTGGAGGATCTGCGTGAAATCGCCACAGAGGTATCGGAATCGCACCACGGCCGCACGCTCAAAGGCAAGGTGAGCTACCTGAACCGTTTGCTGAGCCGGCAGATCAAAGCCCCCTTTGTGGAGATCCAACAGCCCGACATTCAGCTGCCGGAGGTGGAAGTGCCGGAAGAAGCAGAGGAGTTGCTGCGCCTTAGCAACTACTCCCTGTCCTTTGAAGACACCCTGCTGCAGGCAGTCAACTTTTCGGTACACTCCGGTGAAAAGGTGGCGCTGGTGGGTGCCAACGGTACCGGAAAGAGTTCCATGCTGCGCCAGATCTGGCAAAACCAGGATCCCTCCATCCAGTTTTCCCCTGCGGCCTCCCCCGCCTTTTTCTCTCAGCTGCACGCGGAGATCCTGCATGAGCAAAACACAATTTACGAGGAGCTTTTCGCCACGGGGTTTGAGAACCGTCAGCAGATTGAGGAATATCTGCACAAGTACTGTTTTGCGCCCGACAGTCTGGGCCGCAAGGTGGGCACCCTCTCCGGCGGCGAGAAAAACTTGCTGCAGCTGGCCAAGTTGGCAGCCGGTAAGGCAAATCTTCTGCTGCTGGACGAGCCGTCCAGCCATCTGGATACCTTTGCCCAGATCGCGCTGGAAAACGCCATCGCAGCCTATCAGGGTGCCGTACTTATGGTCTCCCACGATTTTTACACGGTTGTCAACTGCGCAGACACCATTTTGTTTGTGGAAAACGGCGGCATCCGTCCCATGAGCGCCCGCGCTTTCCGCAAGATGATTTACAAAAAGCATTTCAGCAAGGATTATCTGGAGCTGGAACTGCAAAAGACCGACTTCGAGATCCGGATCGCCCGCTGTCTGGAAGCCGGCGACTGCGTGGAGGCGCAGCGGCTGTGCGACAAGCTCTCTGTGATCGTGGAGCAAATGCAGCAGGCATAACCCCTGAAAAAGATAAGAAAAGCCCGGTTCAGTATCAACTGAACCGGGCTTTTTTACATCGTCGTCTTTTACGATTTCACTTTCTTTTCCACTTCGTCCGTCAGATTCTTCAGCCATTTGCCGGATCGGACACGCAGGCCGGACAAAATCACCCGCACCACCTGTTCGCTCTGTACCAGCAAAAACAGCACCGGTATGCTCTGCACGCCCAATACCAGTACACCGATATAGGCCATCGGCACACCCACCAGCCACACAAGACCGCTGTCAAGGAACATGAGGAACATAGAGTCGCCGCCGGCGCGGACCGTGAACAGGAAGATCGCATTAAAAAGCCGTGTAGCGATCCGGATGGAGAAAAGTTTTGTCATCAGCACCGTACCCTCCAGCAGCTCCGGCGAGGAGAGCTGAAACAGCCCCACCGCAGGGCGGGCCAGCAGCAGCATTAACAGCCCCACCACAACAGCCGCCACACCGGAGATGGGCAGCAGCCAGCGCACCGTGTCTTTGGCGCCCTGCAGATCCTTACGGCCCAGCCGTTCACCCACAATGATGGAGCAGGCACTGCCCACACCAAAGGTGATCACATACGGAACCATACTGACGGAAAAAGCAACCTTATAGCTCTCCAGCGCAGCGCTGCCCAACAGGCCGTAAGCCTTGAGGTACATGGTGTCACCCAGACCAAAGAGCACTTCGTTGCACATAATGGGCGCCATACGCCGCAGCATGGGGCGGATGAAATGACCGGGCCAGTCGATGGCCTCCCGCAGCTTCCCCAAAAAGGGCTGACGGGTGACGACGGCATAGGTCATATGGGCTGCAAGACCCAGCACGGCAGAGATCACCGTAGCGGCTGCGGCACCGCGGACACCCATGGCGGGCAGACCACACTTGCCAAAGATCAGCACGTAGTTCAGCCCGGCGTTGAGCAGGTTGACGCCAATGCCCACCGCCATAGGAATCACCGTCTTTTGGATGCAGCGGTACATGAAGGAAAAGGCATTGGTCAGGCACATGAAGAAAAAGGAAATACTGCTGATAGACAGATATTCCCAGGCCTGCGCCACCAGCACCGGATCTTGACTGTAGAAAGACAGCAGCCTTGTGCTGCCCAGCTGCGCCAGCGTAAAGAACAGGGTGGCGGCAACCAGATTCAGCGAGATAAATAAGCCAAAAGCGCGGCGCAGATTCTTCCAGTCGCGGATGCCGTAAAACTGGGAGGCATACACGCTGATGGCAGCATTGATGCCAAATCCCAGCAAAAACATCAGGTTATTCAGCTCCGACGCCACCGCAACAGCGCTGACATAGCCAATGTAGCTGACCATCAGCGTATCCACAAAGCTGGCGCCCTGATTCAAAAGCTGCTGCAGGCAGACAGGCAGGGCGATGCGGATCACCTGCCGGTAAAACTCAGGCGGCGCGATCAGACTGCCGCCGCGGCGCTGTTTCATGGACAATCCCTCTTTCCTCCGTTACAGCAGGGAGTTACCCTGGCTGTCAATGCCCACGATGGCGTAGAAATCCTCCACTTCCAGTCGGCAGACTGCCTCCGTGCCCAGATCCTCGTAGCAGACCAGCTCTTTGCTGCGGATGCTGTCGGCAATCAGGGCAGCCGCGCCGCCGATGGTGACAAAATACACGGCGCCGTTACGCACGATGGCCTCACGCACCGGCTCAGTACGGCGGCCTTTGCCGATCATGGCCACCATGCCGGCATCCAGCAGAGCCGGCGTATAGGGATCCATACGGTAACTGGTGGTAGGGCCAGCCGGTCCGATGGCGGCACCGGGCTTGGCGGGCGCGGGACCTACATAGTAGATGGTCTGACCGCTCAGGTCCACAGGCAGTTCCTCACCCCGGGCCATGGCCTCGGTCAGGCGCTTATGAGCGGCGTCACGGCCGGTGTATACCGGACCGGTCAGCAGCACTTCATCGCCGGCGCGCAGGGCGGCGATTTCTTCTTTCTTCAACGGCAGCTGCAGTTTGATCATCGTCTTTTCCCTCCTGTTACAGCGTCACGCTGCTGTGCCGATAGGCATGGCAGCACAGGTTGACCGCCACAGGCAGTCCTGCAATATGGGTGGGGAACCACTCCACGTGGACACCCAGCGCGGTGGTGCCGCCGCCAAGGCCCGCGGGGCCGATGTTCAGCGCATTGATGCGCTCCATCAGCTCATCCTCCAGCTTGGCATAGCGCTCATCGGCATTGCGGCTGCCTACGTCGCGCATCAGCGCAAATTTGGACAGCTGCGCCGCCTTCTCAAACGTACCGCCGATACCCACACCCACCACAATGGGAGGACAGGGGTTGGGTCCGGCCTTTTTCACCGTATCCACCACAAAATCCAGTACACCGTCCACACCGTCAGCCGGTTTGAGCATCTTGATGGCGCTCATATTCTCGCTGCCGAAACCCTTGGGGGCAAAGGTGATGTGGATCCGGTCACCGGGGATCATCTCGTAATAGATAATGGCCGGCGTGTTGTCGCGGGTATTGGTGCGGCCAAACAGGGGATCGGACACCACACTCTTGCGCAGATAGCCGTCGGTATAACCCTGCGCCGTACCGTCCTGAATGGCCTGCTCCAGACTGCCGCCGGTAAAGCAGATGTCCTGTCCCACCTGCACACGGAAGATGGCCATACCGGTATCCTGGCACATGGCCACCATACGTTCCTCCGCCAGACGGTCGTTGCGGACGATCATATCCAGCACATTGCGGCTGAGCTGCTTGTCTTCGCGGTCACGGCACCGCTCCAGGCAGGAGATCATGTTCTCGCCGATGCAGCAGTTGGCCTGTACCACCAGCTGCGCCACGGCCTGCCGCACCACATTTACATCCAAAATTCTCTGTTCCACAGTCATTCTCCCTTCCGTTCTTTCCGGTATTGTTTCGCCCTGTGCAGGAAATCCTCCACAGCGGCAGTATATCGCACCTCGTCCGCCAGATAACTCAAACCGTGTCCGGCGTGAGGAAATGTATGTCGTTCCACCGGTGAGGCGCAGTTTTTCTCCAGCTCGGCGCTCATTTCGCAGGGCACCAGCCTGTCATCCTCGCCGTGGAGCAGCAGCACCGGCACTCTGGCACGGCGCAGCGCCGCCACTGCATCGGCATCGCGCAGTCGGAACCCGCCGAACAGGCGGGCAGCGCCGTCAGCCAGCAGACGCGCCAGTCCTTCCGGCATATGCATCCGTTTACTTACCGCAGCGATCACATCCCCCGCCCGGGAATAAGGACAGTCGGCCACCACGCACAGCACATTTTCCGGCAGATCCAGCGCCGTTGCCAGCAGCACCGTTCCGGCGCCCATAGACACACCGAACAGGGCGATCTCGGGACAATCAAAACGTTCATTGGCCCATTGGATCCAACGCAGGCAGTCCAAACGCTCTACCGCGCCGAAAGAGATGGTGCGGCCCTCACTGTCGCCGTGGGCGCGCTGATCCACCAACAGCAGGTTATGACCCAGCGTAAAGCTGATACGACTGCCGCCGCAGAAGTCACGCAGCGCGTGGCCGCGGTAACCATGAAACGCAATATCCAGCGGCGCACCGTCAGCGGTGTGATAATATCGCGCCGTCAGACGCAGACCGTCGTGCGATGTAAGCCATACCTGTTCAAAGGGGCGCTGTGCCAGTTCATCGATGAGCGCCAGCATCTCCTCCCGGCGAGCCTGATACTCACCCTTGGGTGAGATGGCATAGGGGTCTGTCCATGCACCACGATCGGAGTAAAACGTCATGCGGTATATCAGCCAAAGCGCCAGAATCACCGCTGCCGCCGGCATCAGAAGATACAGCATATTCCCACCTCGCACTTTCTGTTTTTTTCATCATAATCCATCGCAAAGCTTTTGTCAAAATTCATTTTATTTGTCCTATCACGCTTTCTTTTTCTCTGCAGCCATGTTATACTATGACCAATCGAAAAGCACATAGATGCCGAATTATGGTGCATTTTGCACACAAGGAGGATGAGCCATATGACCAAGGCGGTCACCTATCGCCCGGAACATCTGCACTATTTGAAAATGCTGGCCAAACAGTTCCCCAATGTACAGGCTGCCAGCACGGAAATCATCAACCTGCAGGCCATTTTGAACCTGCCCAAAGGCACGGAACACTTCATCTCCGATGTACACGGTGAACATGAGGCGTTCCAGCACATCCTGGCCTCCGCCTCCGGCGTGGTGCGCGAAAAGGTGGATGACCTGTTCGGCACCGCTATGACCCGCGGCGAGCGGGACCAGCTGGCCACGCTGATCTATTATCCCGAAGCAAAGCTGGAGGAGATCGAACGCACCACGGACGATATGCGTGAGTGGTATCGCATCACCTTCCACCGCCTCATTGAGGTGTGCTGCCTCGTCAGCTCCAAATACACCCGCTCCAAGGTGCGCAAAGCCATGCCGCCGGAATACGCCTACATCATTGACGAACTGATCCACACCCACTATGAAGACACCGACAAGCGGGATTACTACGAAAATATCATCTCCACCATCATCGATATCGGCCGCGCGCCCAACTTCCTGATCCAGCTGTGCGAGCTGATCAAACGTCTGGCGGTGGATCATCTGCATCTGGTGGGCGACATTTATGACCGCGGTCCCGGTGCCGACATCATTATGGACTCCCTGCTGAACTATCACAGTGTGGACGTACAATGGGGTAACCACGACATTCTGTGGATGGGCGCAGCCTCCGGCTCCCGCACGCTGGTGGCCACGGTGCTGCTCAACTCCCTGCGCTATAATAATCTGGACATCATCGAGACCGGCTACGGTATCTCGCTTCGCCCGCTGAGCGTATTTGCCGACGCTGTTTACAAAGGCTGCGACATCTCCCGTTTCAAAATTAAGTTTACCGGCGATGACGAGAAGGACTATACCGAGACCGACAAGCGGCTGGTGGCCCAGATGCACAAAGCCATCACCATTATCCTCTTCAAGCTGGAGGGACAGAAGATTCTGCGCAACCCCAGCTTCGGTATGGAAGACCGCCTGCTGCTGGACAAGATTGACTACGAAAACAAGTGCATCACCATTGACGGCAAAACCTATCCCATGCTGGATACGGATTTCCCCACGGTAGACCCCAACGACCCCTACACGCTGACCCCGGAAGAAGAGACGCTGATCGCCACACTGACCCGCTCTTTCCGCCACAGTGAAAAACTGCAGCGCCATATCCGCTTCCTCTATTCCAAGGGCAGCCTCTACCGCGTTTACAACGACAATCTGCTGCTCCACGGCTGCGTGCCTATGGACGAAGAAGGTAATCTCCTGCACTTCTCCATCGGCTGTGATGATCTGAGCGGCAAGGAGTTCCTCGACTACGCCGATGCCACGGCGCGCCGCGCATACTACAATAAACCCGGTTCGCCCGAGCGGCAGTTCGGCATGGACTTCCTGTGGTGGTTATGGTGCGGCCGCAACAGCCCCATCTTCGGCCGTGACCGCATGACTACCTTCGAGCGACGCTTTATTGCCGATGAGGACACCTGGACCGAGCCGAAAAACGCCTACTATCAGCTCTACAAGGATCCTGACATCTGCGAGATGCTGCTGCGGGAATTCGGGCTGGATGGCGAGCATTGTCACATCATCAATGGCCATGTGCCCGTCAAGTCCAAGAAGGGCGAGAGCCCCATCAAGGGCGGCGGCAAACTGCTGGTGATCGACGGCGGCTTCTGCAAGGCCTATCAGGGTACCACCGGCATTGCAGGTTACACACTGATCTATAATTCCAACTGCCTGCGTCTGGTGGCCCACGAGCCCTTTGCCGGGCGCGCCAACGCCATCGAAGAAAACCGGGATATCACATCCACCTCTCATGTTTTTGAGCGCATGGATCGGCGGCAGAAAATCGCCGAAACGGATGTGGGCCGGGCATTGCAGGAGCAAATCGACGATCTGCTGGCTCTGCTGGCTGCTTTCCGCAGCGGTGCCATTGTTGAACAGCACAAGGGCTGAAATTCTGCAAACGTTTACAGTCCCTCTATTCCGCCGGAATAGAGGGACTTTTGCACATTTTTCGATATATCATCATTTTGTGACGATTTTAACAGTCTTTTTTGCCATTTTTTCATAAAAAACTTGCACTTTAACGGCAAATGTAATAGAATGGTATAGATACTTTATCCGTTTCCCGGAACATAACGGAACAAAGACGGAAAGCTAATAGAAAGGATTGAAAAAACTATGGATAAGCTTGCCATTCTGGCCCCTGTACTGGGCGTCATCGCGCTGCTGTTTGCAGTATTTCTCTCCCGCAGAGTATCCAATCAGGATGCAGGAACCGATCGAATGAAGGAAATTGCCTCGTTCATTCACGAAGGCGCTCAGGCCTTCCTGTTTGCCGAATATAAAATTCTGGTAGTGTTCGTGGCCGTTCTGTTTGTTGCCATCGGCCTGGGCATCAGCTGGACGACTGCCATCGCCTTCCTGGTGGGTGCGCTGTTCTCCACCTTTGCCGGTTATTGCGGCATGAACGTTGCCACCAGTGCCAACGTCCGCACCGCCGCAGCCGCCAAGGACTCCGGCATGAACAAGGCTCTGTCTATTGCCTTCTCCGGCGGCGCCGTGATGGGCATGTGCGTGGTGGGTCTGGGTCTGCTGGGCTGCGGTCTGGTGTATCTTCTCACCAAGGATGCCGGTGTGCTGTCCGGTTTCTCTCTGGGCGCTTCTTCCATCGCGCTGTTTGCCCGTGTGGGCGGCGGTATCTACACCAAGGCTGCCGACGTGGGTGCCGACCTGGTGGGTAAGGTGGAAGCCGGTATCCCCGAGGATGACCCCCGTAACCCCGCTACCATCGCCGACAACGTGGGCGACAACGTGGGTGACGTGGCCGGCATGGGCGCCGACCTGTTCGAGTCTTATGTTGGCTCCATCGTTTCTGCCATCACGCTGGGCGCTGTGACCTACAGCTTCACCGGCGCTGTATTCCCCCTGCTGCTGGCTGCCATTGGTATTGCCGCAGCCATCATCGGCACCTTCTTCGTCAAGGGCGACGAGAAGGCCAGCCCCCACAAGGCGTTGAAGACCGGTACTTATGTGTCCAGCGGCATCGTTGTGGCCGCTTCTCTGGCCATGAGCTGGGGCTTCTTCGGCAACATGAAGGCCGCCCTGGCCATCATCTTCGGTCTGATCGTGGGCGTGCTGATCGGCATCATTACCGAGGTCTACACCTCCGGTGACTACCGCTTCGTCAAGAAGATTGCCCAGCAGTCCGAAACCGGCCCCGCCACCACCGTCATCTCCGGTCTGGCTGTCGGTATGCACTCCACCGCCATCCCCATCCTGCTGATCGCCGTTGGCATCATCGGCGCCTACATGGCCGACGGTCTGTATGGTATCGCTCTGGCCGCCGTGGGTATGCTGTCCACCACCGGTATCACCGTTGCTGTTGACGCATACGGCCCCATCGCCGACAATGCCGGCGGTATCGCCGAGATGTCCGGCCTTCCCAAGGATGTTCGCAAGATCACCGACTGTCTGGACGCTGTGGGTAACACCACCGCCGCTATGGGTAAGGGCTTCGCCATCGGCTCCGCCGCTCTGACCGCTCTGGCCCTGTTCGTCTCCTACGCCGAGGCTGTCAAGCTGTTTGACACCGGCATCGACCTGCTCAATTACAAGGTCATCGTGGGCCTGTTCATCGGCGGTATGCTGCCCTTCTTCTTCTCTGCCCTGACCATGGACTCCGTGTCCAAGGCTGCCTATAAGATGATCGAGGAAGTCCGCCGCCAGTTCCGCACCATCCCCGGTATCCTGGAAGGCACCGGCAAGCCCGACTACACCTCCTGCGTGGCTATCTCCACCCAGGCCGCCCTGCACGAGATGCTGGTTCCCGGCGTTCTGGCTGTGGTGGCTCCTCTGGCTGTCGGTATCCTGCTGGACACTGCCGCTCTGGGCGGTCTGCTGGCCGGCGCTCTGGTCACCGGCGTGCTGATGGCGCTGTTTATGTCCAACGCCGGCGGCGCTTGGGATAACGCCAAGAAGTACATCGAAGAAGGCTATCACGGCGGTAAGGGCAGCGAGGCTCACCGCGCAGCCGTTGTGGGCGACACGGTAGGCGATCCCTTCAAGGATACCTCCGGCCCCTCCATCAATATCCTCATCAAGCTGATGACCGTTGTGGCTCTGGTCTTCGCCCCCCTGTTCCTGCTGATCAACGCCGGTCTGGGTCTGCTGTAATCGCGAAAAGGAGAATCGAACTATGCAGATTTACGAAAAAGAATTTGATTTTGTGATCCAGCGTGCCAAGTCCCTGGATCGTCCCGCCCGCATGGTAGTGGCCGGTGCTGACTGCGAGAATATCATGAAGGCCGTGTTTGCGGCCGAGGAGCAGGGCTTCTGCCAGCCTATTCTGGTTGGCTTCAAGGAGCGCATCATCCCCATGCTGAAGGAGCTGGGCTTCTATGAGCGCAACTACGTCATCAGTGACGTGTCCGACTGCGCTCTGTCCGATCTGAGCTCCGACTATCATGTGTACATGAAGCGGGCCATCGACATCATCAACAACGGTCTGGGCGATATCCTGGTCCGCGGCAACACCTCCACCCGTAACTTCCTGATGCCCATTCTGGACAAGAAGAACAATCTGGCCAACGGTCTGGTCAGCGAAGTGGCTCTGCTGAAGGTTCCCTACTACGAGAAGGTGCTGGCCCTGTCCGACGTGTCCGTGCTCATCAACCCCTCCGAAGGCCAGCGCAAGAAGGTGGTCAAGAACATCGTGGAAGTGCTGAACCATCTGGGCATCCAGCGCCCCAAAGTGGCGGTGC
This sequence comes from Vescimonas sp., assembly GCA_045650885.1. Lineage (GTDB taxonomy): Bacteria > Bacillota > Clostridia > Oscillospirales > Oscillospiraceae > Vescimonas. The sequence continues at coordinate 18,370 of JAZRRQ010000135.1, forward strand.
TGTCTCTGGTGGAAAAGCCCAGCTTCCACATGCGCGACACCGTGGAAGCCCAGAACATCGTCCGCGCTCACATGGCAGAACCCATCGCTGACTGCGAGCTGGTAGGCCCCATTCCCTGGGATCTGATCGTCAGCAAGGAGTCCGCCCGCCTGAAGGGTTATAACAATCCCTACTGCGGTGAGTTTGATGCCGTGCTGATGCCCAACGTCATGGCCGGCAACACCGTCATGAAAGTGCTGACCATGTCCGCCAACGTCAACGCCTGCGGCGTGCTGGCCGGCACCAAGGTGCCCGTGGCCATCACCTCCCGCTCCAGTATGGAAGAGCAGGTGTTCCTGAGCCTGTGCGTGGCTGCTGCCATGCTGTCTGAGGATCAGGCCAAGTAAAGACCACACACACAATAAAAAGGACCTGTTCCCACGGGAACAGGTCCTTCTTTTTCTTTATTCCGGGCAGATGGCCCACACACGCACCGGCAGGCCGTTGGCTCCCTCCAGACGCAGCCAAGCGCCAACCAGCACCGCACCTGCGGCAGGCACCTTGTCCAGATTCTGCAGCACCTCAATCTGCAGCTTACCCCGGGAGAGCACATAGCGCTCGCAGGCCAGGTCACCGGCCTTCTCCGCCTCGATGCTGGCATCGGTGTCCAGCGTCTCATGGCCGTTGGCCGCGGCATTACGCGTCTCGTAGATGTACTGCAGCGCCTCCATGGACCAACCGGGGCAATGCTCGCCGCCATTCTCGTCCAGATTGGCAAAGGCATTCATATCGGGCCAGCGCTTGTACCAGTCGGTGCGCAGCGCCACAAATGCGCCGTCGGGGATGGGGCCATACTTGGCCTCATAGGCACGGATATCGTCAGCTGTGACGGCATAATGTACATCCTCGGCCACCTTGTCGGTGATGTCGATGACACACAGAGGATACATCATATTTTCCACACCATAGCTGTCGGAGAGGGCCGCGCCCTTGACGAAGTGGGCAGGGAAATCGATATGGGTACCGAACTGGCCGGGGAACTTGAAGGTCTGGATCTGGCACTCCAGCATCGGCTCACCCCAGTCATAGACTACCTTGCCCAGTTCCACAGAGCCGGCAGGAATGCCTGCCCAGTAGGGACTGTCGTTATTCATGGAGTGGGACAGTTCCACCCAACGATAGCCTTTCAGGCGTTTGAGATCTTCCCATAACGGATACATCATGTTTCCTCCTTTAATTTTTTGGTTGGTTTTATGATAACAAATCTGCCGCCCTGTTGTAAAGAAAAAACATCCCGTCTCTTGTCAAAGAGACGGGATATTTTGGATCAGTTTTCGTTGTATACCCGCTGTTTCGGCAGCACCACGGCAACACCCAAAACCATCAGGCCAAACCAGACCAGGATTAGGTTGCCCCAGCCGATGGAATCCACCGCATTGGCAAACAGCTTGGAAGAGGCAGCAGCCGCCATATAGCTGACAAAGTCCAAAAAACCGGTGGCGCTGGATACCATGCCGGTGCTGGCAAGGCTGGGGCAGTACATGCTCCAGAGAATCGAGGCAGCCGCATTGGATGCCATGATGGCCAGCACGATGAGGACAATATTGAAAAGGGGCGCTTTTACCAGATAGACCAGCAGGAACATCAGCGCCGAGGTGAAGAAAAACAGCAGCACGCAGCGGTTCATATTGCGACCCAGCTTTTCATAAACAGCCAGCGCCAAAAAGGCGGTAAACGAGATCACCAGCGTGGCGCCGGAGAAAATCAGCGACGCCTCCTTCTCTGCAAAGCGGAGATACTCGGCAATATAGGTGGGCAGCCAGAAGATCACCGTGGTACGAATCACACCGGTGAAGATGGCCACAAAGGTATAACGCACAATCTGGTGGCGCAGCAATGCCTTCACACCGCCGCTGGGGCCAACCTCTTTTTCCCGGACGGGATAGCGCACGATACCGCGCTTTTCAAAGATCTGGAATACAGAAAAGCAAACAATGCTCATCACTGCCAGCGCAATGCCGCTGACTGCAAACACGCCCTGCCAGGAGAGAAAGGCCGCCAGCAAACCGGCAATCGGCGAACCAAAAAAGCTGGAAAATGTATAGGCCACGCCGCAACGGGTGGCGTAGATGGGTTCGGTGCTCTCTGCCACCATCTTGGTCATGGGGGCATAGATCATGGACAGGAAGAAGCCGCAGGCTCCATAAGCGATGTACGCATAGGGGACGGAGGCCGGCACCAGCGTAAAAACATAGCTGGCTACACCGGCAAACATCAAACCGCCGCAGATCATGTAGTTACTCTTTATGTGGTCGCCGATAGCACCGTTGAACAGCTGGCCAATGGCGTACGTGATAAAAAACGCGGAGGACAGGGAGCCGACAAATTCTTTATCAAAAATGCCCAGTCCCACCATCTGGTTGGACACGGTGCCCAGCACATTGCGGGCAAGATATACCGCCAGATACGCAATGGCGCACACGCCACCCAGCAGAATCGCTTCTTTTGCTTTTTGACTGATTTTCACAGAGCGCATCCTCCTCTCAATCCTTGATACTGTGTGAGCCGATAATGTCTTTGAGCTTATAATAGTGTTTCTCACCTTCGGCATCGATTTCGCTTCTGATATACGAACACAAGGTATCTGCCAGCAGCATCTGTGTCATCCGGATCTCATCCGTCCGATCACTGATCGACATGCCGCTGGTGGCAGCCAGCAACACCTCATCGGCCAGCTGCGCCAAACGTGAGGATCTGTTGGACGTCAGGCAGATCACCGGAACGCCGTTATTCTTGGCGATACGCACCGCGTCAATCACTTCTTTTGTCTGTCCTGTGGCAGAAACCGCTATCACCAGCCCACTGCGCTCCAGCATAGAGGCAGATACGGCACTCATCAGCGAATCCTCCACAAAGGTTGCAGGGATTCCCAGCTGGATCAAGCCGTAGCAGAAGTCCTTCGCCACAATAGCCGACTGGAAAACGCCATATAGTTCCACCTTTGATGCCGCCATAATGCGTTGCACCGCTCGTTTGAGAACGTCCTCTTCATTGATCTCCCATGCGTTGCGAAACGCAGCAACCGCCTCCTGCATTTTCAGCTCCATGGCGCCTTTTACACCGCAGGTCCTATCCACCACAGTAAATGGACTTTCCTCATACTCGCCAAGGCAACCGGCCACCCGCAGTTTTAACGCTGCAAACCCGCCGGAAGAATACTTTTTGGCAAAGTTATTGATACTTCCCTGCGATACACCAGCCTGCCGCGAAATCTCCGCGATGGAGCTGGAAATTACTTTTTGCGGATCTGTCAAAATCAGGTCAGCAATATTTTTTTCTACTCGGGTCAGATATTCATATTCCGTTTTCAGCTGTGTGAAAATATTTTTAACCACTCGATCACCTGTCTTGCATTTCAGATAATTGATTTTTTCTCAAATTCCATTTTCCGGAGTTGAGTTTAGCACACGCATTTTCATAAGTCAATCACTTCTGTTGATAAAGTGAAAAGGCTGCTCGCAGCGAGCAGCCCTTTCGTTTTATGGTCTGTCAATCCAGCTTTAGAATCATTTCCAAAATGTGCTTGACGCACAGTTCCAGATGGCCGCGCTGAATCCGTCCGTCCTCCATACCCTTTCGCACGGTTTCCGGCAGGCCGATGGGCATACGGATATCGTTGCCGGCAAGCACGCAGTTGGCATGGTCGCAGCGGACGTCCCAGTCGCTCATAATCATGCCGTCGAATCCCCACTCTTTACGCAGGATGCCGTCGAGCAGCTCATAGCACTCGCAGGCGCGCCGGTCATTGATGATATTGTAGGAAGACATGATGGACCACGGCTGAGACTCCTTGACGCAGATCTCAAAGCCGCGCAGGTAGATTTCGCGCAGCGCCCGCTCCGACATACGGCTGTCGGAATAATGACGGTTGGTCTCCTTGTTGTTGGCGGCAAAGTGCTTGGGGGTGGCCACCGTGTGGGTGCTCTGAATGCCCCGCACCTTGGCGGCAGCAAATTTACCGGCGATCAGGGGATCTTCGCTGAAGTACTCAAAGTTTCTGCCGCAAAGAGGATTGCGGTGGATATTCAGCGCCGGGGTGAGCCAGATGGCGATGCCGTTTTCCTTGGCCTCCAGCGCACCGGCTCTGCCCACAGCGTAAGCAAGATCCGGGTTCCACGTGCAGGCGATCAGCGTGGCGCAGGGCCACGCGGTGGTGCAAAGGCCCACCTGCGGGTGCAGACGGATACCGGCCGGGCCGTCCGCCGTCATCACGGCAGGGATCCCCAGTCTGCGGATGCCGCCGATTCCGGAGGTGTCGGTCACGCCGCGGTTGGGGGTTCCGCCCACCAGGGCGATCAGTTCCTCATCGGTGATCTGGGCGAGGAAGGCTTCCATGGTGATCTTCCCTTCGGCCAGATCAGCCAGCGATGCAGGTTTTTCCGTTTCCGGTGCCTTTTCCGCACATTCCGGGACAGGAACACAATACTTCTCCACCGGGAATGCAGGGAGCTTTTCGAATGTACCATCGGACAGCAGTCTTTTCTCCAGCTTGTTGGAAGCACACTTTTGGCTTAGCTGCTCCACCACAACATAGTCATCGCTGACCTCGTAGCGGTAATCTGCCTCCAGCAGATCACGGCAGTTGGTACCTGCGAAGAATCGGTACTCGCCCTGCTCCAGCACGTAAGCTGACATCCGGCACTTACCCAGATCGTCGTAGCTGGCCATCTGGGCAATGGGGAAAGACATCACCAGTTCCTGGCTCTCCCCCTTCTCCAACAGTCGCGTTTTCTGGAAAGCGGCAAGGCTGATGGCACTCTTTCCCAGCCGTCCCTGCGGCGCGGAGAAATAGACCTGCACCACTTCTTTGCCGGGCACGTCTCCCGTATTGGTCACGCAAAGGCGCACTTCGATCTGCTCACCCACCTGCGCCGCCACCGGCTGAGTCAAAGAAAAGGTGGTGTAAGAAAGGCCGTAGCCAAAGGGATAGGTGACTTTTTCCCCGGCACCGGGAATGGTTTCAAAATAGCGGTAGCCTACGTAGATGTCCTCGTAGTACTCCACGTAGTCCTCGCTTTCGTTGAACGTGTCGGCGGAGGGGTAGTCCAAAAAGCGACCGGCAAAGGTGTCGGTCAGTTTGCCGGAGGGATTCACATCGCCGCAGAGGATATCCGCAACAGCAAGGCCGCCCTCCATACCGGCCTGCCAGGCAAGCAGCGCGCCATCGATTTTGGGGTTTTCGCGGATCCAGCTGGCATCCACCATGCCGCCCACATTCAAAACAGCCACGCTGTGATCAAAGGCGGCTGTCACATCGGCGATCAGCTTTTCTTCCGCGTCCGTCAGGTAGAAATCGCCCTTTTTCTCGCTGCGGTCATAGTCTTCACCAGAATAACGGTGGATGACGATGATCGCCACATCCGCCTGCGCAGCCGCATCGGCAAGGAGCGAGGCGGGGATCTCAGGCTCGGCCAGCAGTTCTTTTTCGTCCAGTGCGTCGATCCGGGCCACAGCATAGTCGTAATAGAACCGGCTCAGCGGCTCATAAATGCCGATTCTCGGGGCTTTTTCCAGAAAACCCTCGTAGATATTGCGGACATAGGCCGGGTAGACTCTGCCGCTGCCGCCGCCTACCTGCACATACTCCAGCGTACCAACGCCGAACAGTGCAACGCGCGTTCCCTCTCTCAGCGGCAGAATGCCCTTGTTCTCCAGCAGCACCATGCCTTCGCCCGCCACAGTTCGGGACAGGGCAATATGCTCCGGACAGCCGGAAATGCGGCTGCCGTTTTCCCCCATATTGGTGGTCAAGTTATACTGGTATCTGTTCCACCGTCCAGCCTTTACGATGTCATCCTGACGTCTGATGTTCATAGCCCATCCGCCTCCTCAATAGCTTCCCTTGTATTGTAAAGTAATTCACGCTGCAACACAAGACAATTTGTATCGCAAATTGCCTTGTATTATCTCCGTTTGCCTGTCGATCTTAACATCGTAATTTATTAGTAAAGATACATAGAGGGACGCTTCTGTTTGCAGCGCCCTCTCTTAACCCAGACGAGTCCCCCGCTGCCAGACAAATTCTTGACACTCGACTGTTTCACGGGACACACTGCAAGCAGAAGTGGCCGAAAGGACTGCTTTCATCCTTTCGGCCACGTATTACATCTTCTTATAAAATACCTTCGTCCAGCAGTTCCTCCACGAACACCGGCTGGCACCAGGCACGGTTACCGCATGCATCGATGATAACCACCCGGAAAAACCGCATAGTGGGGTCTACCTTCCACTCAATCTTCTCGATCAATGTGCCATCCAAATTACGGAAGTCAAAGCCATCGCGGTCATAACCGACAATCTGGATATGGCGGGCAGGGGTACAGGTAAGCTTCAGAACTCCGTCTTCAATGACCATTTCCTTCACCAGCGGACCGCAAGAGGCATAAAACGCTCCGTCTTTGAAAGCACGGCAAATCGCAGCTTTGCTGAACTCCTCCGTCTGCACCACGGTAAAACCAGCTGCAAAATCAGTCGTACAGGCATGAATATCATCAGCAGCCACAGCCAGCAACTTCTTGCCGCGAGTCAGGCAGTAATCCCAAATATCTTCATCCCAGCGTCCGCCGCAGTGGACGGCGTCGCCGCTGTTCCACACCTCAAAAGCGGTGATATTCTGGGAAGCCAGCAGCAGCTCAGGATCCAGACGGGACCAGTGGGGATGGTTGATCACCACCAGGTTGCCGTGCTCACGCATAAAGTTGACCTGCTTGTTCCACGAGTCGATACCGCGGTCCAGCATGCGGGGCACCGGTTCATTATGGGCAAAATACTGGCCCACATCCTCGATGGACTCATCCTTGATGCAGCAATAGTGCATGTGCTTATGCTGCGTACGGTCATTGCCCAGAGCAGCGCGGCGATAGTCGATGATCCAGCGATGGGAGTCGTTCATCTGAATAGCAGACTCGGTACCACCCAACACCAGGAAATCCTCCCGGTCCAGCTCGGTGGAGTTCCAATAGATTTCGTGGTCGCTCATCATAATGAATTGATAGCCTGCATTGTAGTAACGCCGGGCGGCTTCAGCAGGCTCCAGCTTACCGTCACTGCGGGTGGTATGCATATGGATATTGCCTTTGAGCTGCAATTTATTCGAATCGATCAAAACAAGTTTTTTCATGGAAACAACCCTCGTTTTCTTTTCAAGGCTTTGTATAAATTGTGGATTAGATGGCGAAAATGCAAACAGTTTACGCCAAACAAAAAAGTTGACAGAAAAGAGGCCGCCGCTGTGGCGCCCCCCCCTTTGTTGCTTACACTAAGCAGGGACGATATTCAATAATATCTTAGCCCTTGGACAGAGAGTACAGCTCGATGCACTCATCGGCCTTCTCAGCGAACTCCTTGGCCAGATCAGCGGGATCCTGCGTAGGATCATCCAGAGCGGAGTTGATCATATCGATACCGATCTGATGGAAGTCACCGAACATGGGCAGGAAGGCGTTGTAGACGTCCTCGCCGGTGTTCTTCTGGGACTCATAGGACTTGACAGCGGTGGGGAACTTCTCAGCCACGAAAGCCTGATAGGTGTCGCTCTCATAGCCGCTCTGGGTGGTGGGCAGGTAGCCGGTACCCATAGCGAACTCCACA
>JAZRRQ010000136.1:0-3343 GCA_045650885.1 Vescimonas sp.
CGCCTTTACCCCCCGCGAGCAGCAGGAACTGCTGGAACTGTGTGCCAAGGGCAACCGGGAGCTGATCCGTAAAGAGAAGGAGATCCTGGGCGCCCTCAACTGAGAAAGGAGCGCGCTATGGAGTGTCCCTATTGCAAGAAAGAGATGCAGGAGGGTGCCATCCTCAATGACCGTCATATTCGCTGGTACCCCAAGGAAGTTGTCTCCATGCCCGTGTTTCCCGAAGAGGAGGGTGCTGTTCGTCTGAACGGAATGGGCGGCCTCGTGACCAGTGCAAAAGCCGAGAGCTGGTATTGCCCGGATTGCCGCATGGTCATTACGCCTGTGCCGGAGATCGAAGATCCTTTGGATAAGGTGAGGAAGAAATGGGACGACTTCACCGACCGCATCGGTCAGGAGAGCGAAAAGCGTCAGGCCGAGCGCGAGGAGGAAAAGCGCCAGAAAAAGAGAGAGAAACAACGCAAAAAAGACCCTTGGGAGGTTTGAGAGCATGAAACTGGTATTGGCATCGAAAAATAAAGGCAAGCTGGTGGAAATGCAGGCCATCCTCGGTGAACTGGGTGTGGAAGTGGTGCTGCAGTCCGAACTGGGCATCGACGTGGACGTGGAAGAGACCGGCACCACCTTTGCCGAGAACGCCGCGCTGAAGGCCAAGGCTGTCATGGAAGCCAGCGGCCTGCCCGCCATCGCCGATGACTCCGGCCTGTGTGTGGATTGGCTGAACGGCGCACCCGGCGTCTACTCCGCCCGTTACGGCGGCGTGGCCACTGACGAGGACCGCTACCGTCTGCTTTTGCAGAACATGCGCGGCTCCACTAACCGTGCCGCTCATTTCCACGCATCTATCGTCTGCTGCTTCCCCAACGGGGATATGATCGCCGCCGACGGTGACTGTTTTGGTACGCTGGCCTTTGCACCGGCCGGCGAGGGTGGCTTCGGCTACGATCCCATCTTCTTTGTGCCCGAGCTGCGCAAGACCTTTTCTCAGCTGACGGCTGAGGAAAAGAATAAGATTTCCCACCGCGGTGTGGCCCTGCGTGACTTTGCCGCGAAACTGAAAGACTATATGAAAGAGAATTGAGACTATGGAACTGACCAGTAAACAAAGAGCCCAGCTGCGGGGCATTGCCGCAGGCGAAGACACCATTATCCACATCGGTAAAGACGGTATCAGCGATAACCTCATCAAGCAGGTCAACGACGCCCTGGAGGCTCGTGAGCTGGTGAAGGGTCGTGTGCTGGAGAACTCCATGCTCACCGCCCGCGAAGCCGCTGAGGAGCTGAAGGTCCCCACCCGCAGTGAAGTGGTGCAGGTAATCGGCAGCAAGTTCGTGCTCTACCGTATGCAGCACGACAAGAACAAGCGCAAGATCGAACTGGTGCGCGACAAGAAAAAGAGCGTCTGAGATGAAGACCGGCATTTACGGCGGAAGCTTTAACCCCATCCATAAAGGACACCTGACGGCAGCAGAATCTGCAGCTCGCCAGCTGGGGTTGGATCGACTGTTCCTGATTCCGGCCAGCGTGCCGCCGCATAAGATTCTCAGCGCCGACAGTGCTGCCCCCCAGCAGCGCCTGGAGATGACGGTGCTGGCCACGGCGGAGATGAGCTGTCAGGTGGAAGTGCTTGACATCGAGCTTCGCAGAACGGGCAAGAGTTATACCAGCGACACGCTGCGTGGGCTGAAAGAGCAGTATCCCGACGATGAGCTGTGGCTGCTGATGGGGACGGATATGTTCCTTTCCCTTCAAACCTGGCACGAGCCGGAGGTCATCATGTCCCTTGCCTCCATCGGCGCATTCAGCCGTACGGTGGAAGGGGAGGACGCGGAGTTTGCCGCCCAGAAGCAGTTTCTGGAGGCAGCCTATGGTGCCCGCGTGGTGACGCTGAAGAATCCCGATGTCATCGAGATCTCCAGCACCCAGATGCGCGCCGCGCTGCCTGTCGGTGACGGCGAGGAGTATCTTCCCGCCGCCGTCTACGGCTATATTCTGCGCCACGGACTCTACGGCACCCATGCCGACTTAACGAAGCTGAACGCGGACGAGCTGCGCTGTGTGGCCTTGAGTTATCTCAAGCCCCGCCGTATGGCCCATGTGCTGGGCACCGAGCAGGAGGCGCTGCGTCTGGCACAGCGTTACGGTGTGGATGAAGAGGAGGCGCGTGTGGCGGCTCTGCTTCACGATTGCACCAAGAAGCTGTCCATTGAGGAGCAGCTGGCATTGTGCGAAAAGTACGGCGCAAAACTGGACGATCTGCAGCGCAGTGCATTGAAGCTGCAGCATGCCATCACCGGCGCGGAAATTGCCCGGGATGTGTTCAGCGTCAGTGATGCGGTGTATGAGGCCATCCGCTGGCACACCACCGGCAAGGCGGATATGACGACGCTGGAAAAGATCATCTACTTGGCCGACTACATTGAGCCTACCCGTGATTTCCCCGATGTGGAGGAACTGCGGAAAGTCGTTTACGAGGATCTCGATCGCGGCTTGCTGCTGGGCCTTGAGATGTCGGTGCAGGAAATGGAAAACTGGGGCAACCCCGTCCATGAAGATACATTGCGTGCCAGAGATTTTCTGGCGCAGCAGTTACGATAAGGAGAAAGATATATGAAAACTGCAAAGGAACTGGCTCTGCTGGCAGCACGCGCTCTGGCAGATAAGAAAGCAAAGGAAATTCAGGCTCTGGAGATTTCCGACCTGACGACGCTGGCTGACTATTTCGTCATCGCCACCGGTTCTTCCAATACCCAGATCAACGCTCTGGTGGATAACGTGGAGAAGGTGCTGATGGAAGAGGCCGGCGAAGAGGCGCTGCACCGCGAGGGTTACCGTGGCGGCACCTGGGTGCTGCTGGACTACGGATGCATCGCCATCCACGTGTTCTCTTCCGAGGCCCGTGAGTTCTACGGTCTCGAGCGCCTGTGGCGTGACGGTAAGCCTCTGGATATCAGCGCTGTGCTGGAGGAGAAGGAATAATCGGCAGAAGCTGCATCCGGCAAGGATGCAGCTTTTTTGCGTTTGCCTGCAGCGCGCAAATCCCGCTTGACAAACGCAGGGGAAGTTATTACAATAGGGTGCATATGTGAAAAGCTGTGATGGGGACAAACGCAGAGAGTCCTGCCTGAAGAGAGCCGGTGGTTGGTGCAAACCGGCGGAGGAACTTTGTGATACTGGCCCCGGAGCTTCCGCCCTGAAACTTGACAGTAGGGGAGGACGGCACGCCGCCGTTACAGGCTGACCCCGTGTGGGTACTGAGGGTTGACCGGGTGACCGGCAGCCGCATCAGGGTGGTACCGCGATGACTTGATCGCCCCTGACTTCGTAAGGAAGTCAGGGGCGT